>JAGMEL010000015.1 GCA_023128195.1 Caldifarciminota bacterium
GTACAGGCAATACCAATGATGACCGATATCCATCAGTTTTCGCTTCACAGGGCTATGCGTATATCGCTTACCAGGGCGATGATGGTGGTGGTGATAATGACATAATGTACAATTATTCCACTGACTATGGAGAAAACTGGGCGGACATTGTCGATTTAACCAATGATGCCTCAAATGAAATCTATCCCAGATTATATGGCGACGCTCAAAAAATTGGTGTTGATTATGTGTATGACAATAATCGAGTACGATTCAACTACTCAATTGATAACGGTATAACGTGGCTCGGTACGCCAGAAACAGTTGATGACAATAGCACAGTGAACAGCAACTACCATTCTGTTGGTCTTCTTCACACATCTTCTTACTGGCATGCTGCATGGGAGGACACGAGGAATGCCGATATTGAAATCTATGCGTCACGCAGAATTCTGGGACAGGGCGATATTACACACCAACCTGAAATACTTACATTTAATTACGACTTCGCGTTCTCTGGAGGTTATTACGCTGACAAATACGTGATATATCATGTTCCAGAACCAATAGATTCAAAACTTGCTGATGTGATGCGAACGTCGAGCGAGGATGAACTCATTCCAGTATTCATAATGCTCGCCAAGCAATTGAATTATGACTGGTTGGTTCCGCAAGCAGAGCAAATGTCCAAGCTTGATAGGCGGAAATTCGTCATTCGTGAATGTCAGGCGCTGGCAAACGATGATCAAAAAGCGTTGCTCGTATATCTAAGACAAAAAGAAAGTGAACATAAAGTATCTGATATCGTATCCCAATGGACGACAAACACTGTTTGCCTGAAGGCTAAGCCTGAGATCATTAGAGAAATCGCACAGAGAAATGATATCTGGGGGATTGGTTATTCAGAGCCATTACAAATAATTGGTGTTGTAGCGACTGAAGAACCAGCATATGAACACATAGAGTTTGTGCCTGAAGATGGTCGTGAGATATGCTGGGGTGTTGCCAAGATTAATGCAGACGATGTTTGGACACTTGGCTATACAGGTGCCGGTGTCATTGTTGGGCATATGGATTCAGGTGTGAATTACAATCATACAGACTTACAAGACCACATGTGGGATGGCAGCCCGACTTATCCACACCATGGATGGGATTTTTCGAGCGGTGATGATGATCCCATGGATACTGATGGCCATGGTACTCAGACTTCGGGTATTGTTGCAGGTGATGGCACGAGTGGTTCACAGACCGGTGTCGCACCAGATGCCCAGATTATGGCACTCAGAATATTTCCGGGTACTAATACAGAAATGGGTAACGCGATTGCATATGCCATGAGTAATGATGCCGATTTACTCAGTTGCTCGATTGGCTGGGAAGATCCGAGTAATGCTATTAAAGACTGGTGTCGGGGTCAGTCCATCACAATATATGCAGCAGGTATTGTTTGGTGCAATGCAGCGGGAAATGGCAGGTCTGTACCACCATATGGGCACTATACAGTACCCCAGGACATTAACTCGCCGGCAGATTGTCCGGGACCATATTATGCACCAAATGGTGGCAATAGTGCGTCAATTGCAATCGGTGCAACCAATCAATCAGACGATGTTGCATCGTGGTCAAGTTATGGTCCTACTGAATGGGACACTGGTACGTGGAACGATTATCCATGGAATCCTGAGCCAGGTCTTATGAAACCAGATGTTGCTGCACCTGGCGTAAACTGCAAGTCACTCGATCATTCAACCAATAATGGTTATGACACTGGTATTAACGGCACTTCTTTTGCACAACCTCATCATGCTGGTACAGTTGCATTGATGCTTGAAAGAAATCCAGCACTTACTCCGCATCAAATTGACAGTCTTATACAAGAAACTGCAATTGACATTGAAACAGCTGGTCGGGACAGTCTCTCTGGCGCTGGAAGAATAGATGCATTGCAAGCAGTTAATGCTGTTTCAGAAGGTGCGAAATGGGCGCAACTTTGGGTCATCAATCAGGCAAGTGCAACAGGAATATTGGACGTTACTGGCATTACTCAGGATGAAGGTGTACCTTGGATTATTTCCGTATCACCGACGCAATTTACTGTTCCTATTGACGATTCACAAGCTGTATGGGTAACTACTGACACAACGGCTATGGGCCTCATCTGGGGTCAATGGTACTATGATACACTACTTGTCTGGTCCAATTCTATTTTTGATGACAACCCTGAGAGAGTACCGGTGATTTTGATTATGGCAACAGTTGGCATTGAAGAAGATGAATATTTGACACCAAGAGCAAATGCCAATCTGTTATCAATATTACCTAATCCGTTCACGACTTCTGTTAAAATTGATTATGCCATACCCTGCGCGCAGGACGTGAATTTCACAATCTACGACGTTTGTGGTAAGAAAGTAAAAACGTTCGTTGACGGATATCAAGAACCCGGCCAATTTTCAGTCACGTGGACAGGCTGCGATGAAAAAGGTCGAAAACTTGCTGCTGGTATTTATTTTGGCAGAATAGAACTTGGCAAACACGCCGTAACGAATAAGCTTATTCTTATAAGGTAATAACAGATAATAGCTATTTAAGGGGTCTGGATTTTTTTAAGTCCAGACCCTTTTCACTATTCAGTAAAGGAACGTAGTTGCGACATTTATACCTGTCCCGAGTATATCGAGGAGAATGAATTGAAGGGGTGTATAGGACAACACATTAGCCATCAAATGAACTCCTACATTTTCGCTGTGCAATAACTTTGTCCCTTTTTTTGATTGACATCGGATGTAATTTGAGTATGATATAAAAGGAGTTTTTGAATGATTTTTAAAAAAAGAAGCGACGATATAAATAGAATTTTAGCGCGTGCTAGTGAATTGGAAGCAAACGGTAAAATAAATAAAGCAATTGAAGAACTTCAGAAATCAATTAAGAATAATGTAAAAGACGGCAATCTCTATAATCGACTTGGTGACCTTTACATTAAAAGTAATCAAGCAAAGGAATCAATTAATGCCTACAAAAAGAGCGTCGAGGCTTTCAGAAATGATACTTTTTACAGAAATGCTCTTGGCCTTTGTAAGAAAATACTGAGATATGACCCGGGCAATTTAGAAACTTATTTAGTCACCGCAGAGCTTCTTGTTGACCTTGATGAAAAAAGCGACGCATTAATATATTTTTTTGAATACATTGAAAAACAACTAACACAAAATAATATAGATGAAGCATTAAAAACACTCGAGTATGTGGAAAAACTTGGCGGTCTTGATGGAAAAATGATTAAAAAAATAACTGAAACGTATAAAGCAATAGGCAGAGACGATTTAGTTAAGAAATTTGCAAAACAGATCATAAAAGATGAAGTAAATCAAGAAGAGACTAAAGTTTCCAAAACACCTCCGTCAACTCAAAAATTAAAAAAAGAGCCAATAATAGAAAAAAATCTGAGCTCCAAAAAAAACACAGCAAGTGTTGATAAAAAAGAAAAAAGGGTGACGGATAGTATATCACATCTCGATGCTGTTGCGAAAGACATTGAATCTACAATCGCCCAACTGCGTAAGGCAATTCGCCTCGACGAGGTGATTATCGCATTGGACAAATCGCTTACAACGCTTTCCAACGAACATAAAAAGGCAATCGCGCTGCTGCAAAAATCAGTGAGTCTCAATCTTGAATCACTACAAAAATCGATTAAGGAATTACGCCAGAGCTCAGAGCAAAACATTAAAACTTCGGAAACATTACTCAACAATTTAAATAAAGTATTAGGAAGCTTAGATAAAAATCAACTTTCTTTTGCCCGGCAAATTGATAATAATTTTAAAAATCTGAGCGTCAGTTTCAATTCCACTACTACAATCGCTTTAGCGGAAATCAAAAGCGCATTGTCGGAACATCGTAAAGGAACTGATGACATTTGCCGTAGACTTGAAGAAAATAAAGATTGTAATGTGTCACTTTTGACGACTTCTGTAGAAATGAAAAGCATTTTACAAAAAATCAATAATTTAGCAATTAAATTTATGTTAGGAGAAGAGGAGAAGGCGAAAAAACTAAAATATTATACCATCATTATTATCAGCATTATCGCTGCAATATGTGGTTTATTTGTCTTTTCGATCCTGAAGTAAAGATAATAAAAAAAGATGCATTAGATTCTTTGTATGGTGGTTTTGCCGAACGATAGTGCGGCTTATAGGGTATTTTGTTTGACTTCCTTGCTGAGAAAAGCATGGATGAAGTCATCAATTTCACCATCCATCACATTATCAATCTGAGATGTTTCATGATTTGTTCTATGATCCTTAACAAGTTTGTAAGGATGAAATACATAGGAACGAATTTGATGGCCCCAGGCAATATTTGTTTTTTGCGCCTCAAGTTTATTCAATTTTTCTTCTTCCTTCTTTTTATAATGGTCATATAATCTTGAACGAAGGATTTTCATTGCATTAACTTTATTCTGAAACTGTGAACGTTCATTCTGGCATTGAACTGTAATGCCTGTGGGTATATGAATAATTCGTACTGCTGAAGAAACCTTATTGACACTCTGTCCTCCATGCCCCCCAGCTCTGAATGTATCAATTCTTAAATCGTCCCCATTTATCTCAAAATTAATTTCTTCTATCTCTGGATAGACAAAGACTGACGCAAATGAAGTATGGCGGCGGGCATTAGTATCGAATGGAGATATACGAACCAATCGGTGTATTCCAACTTCAGCTTTTAATAGACCATATGCATAGTTTCCCACTACTTCGATAGTGGCATCCTTGATACCCGCAACATCACCAGGCAGAAGATTGAGAACACGATAAGAAAATTTTTTCATTTGGAGCCACCGTAAATACATTCTAAACAACATTTCTGCCCAGTCACAAGATTCGGTTCCACCAGCACCAGGATGGATGGTTACTATGCAGTTTTTCATATCGTTCTCTTTCCCTAAAAGAAGTTTTACGTTCAGATCTTTTATTTTTCTACAAATCCCTTTGATCTCATTTGAAGCTTCACTTATGATTTTTTCATCTAATTCGGGCAAGGAAACTAAACCTAACAACAACTCGATATCTTCCTCTATGCTTTTGATCTCATCAAGCCAGAATTGTTTCTGACTGATTTCTGACATAATCTTCTGGGCTTTGGATTTGTCGCTCCAAAAATCTGAAGCAGCGGTTTTTTTCTGGAGTTTTTCTACATCCTGTTGAATTTTCTCAAAGTCAAAGATGCTCCTTTAGATCCAGAAATTTTGTTTTTAATTTTTTTATTTCCTCGAGATTGACACTATTTATGTTTACTATTTCTTTCATAAATTAATCACTCTTTTTCTTCTTCGGTTTGATTGTTTTTTTCTTAGAATATTTCCTTATAAATTTTTCTACCCTGCCTGCTGAATCCACAATTTTCTGTTTTCCAGTAAAGAATGGATGGCATTTCGAACAAAGATCAACTGAAATCTTTTCTACAGTAGATCTTGTTTCAATTTTATTACCACAGGCACAGGTAATAACACAATGAATATATTTTGGATGAATTTTTTTCTTCATAACTAACCTCCTTATCCTTCTCCACTCATTGAATCAAGGAATTCCTTATTTGTTTTCGTTCGCCTCATTTTTCCGGTGAGGAATTCCATCTGTTCAATGACGTTCATTTCTGATAAAAACTTACGCAGAATCCATAATCGGTTGAGCTCGAACTCGGAGAGGATCAATTCCTCTTTTCTCGTACCTGATTTATATAAATCAAGAGCAGGATAAATTCTACGGTCAGAAAGTCTTCGGTCAAGGATAAGTTCAAGATTGCCGGTTCCTTTAAACTCTTCAAAGATAACCTCATCCATTCTGGAACCCGTATCAATTAAGGCAGTTGCTATTACTGTTAAGCTTCCACCTTCTTCAACCTTACGCGCTGAACCGAAAAATTTCTTCGGCTTCTGAAGAGCAGCTGAATCTAACCCACCAGATAACGTTTTCCCCGAATGTGGTATGACTGCATTGTGGGCGCGCGCAAGTCGTGTTAAACTATCGAGCAATATTACTACATCCTTTTTTGCCTCGACCATCCTTTTTGCCCGTTCCAGGATTATCTCGCCAACCTCAGTGTGTCGATTTGGTGTCTCATCGAATGTCGATGAGACTACTTCAGCATCCACTGAACGTTCGAAATCAGTTACTTCCTCAGGTCTTTCATCAATCAAAAGTACAATAAGAGTTATCTCAGGATGATTGGTAATTATTGACCTGGCAATTTTTTGGAGAATTATTGTCTTACCAGCGCGTGGTGGTGAAACAATCAGCGCGCGCTGTCCTTTACCAATCGGTGTAAATAAATCAATAGTTCTCATTGAAAGATCATTTTTGGATTCAATTTCGAGGTGAATTCGCTCGTCGGGATATAGTGGCGTGAGACTCTCAAAGGAAACGCGCGATCCAAATTCAGCAAGAGGAATACTGTTAATGTATTCAATCTTTATCATGGCAAAATATCTTTCGCCTTCACGAGGTGGTCGTGCGAGTCCCTGTATATGATCACCGATTCTCAGATTGAATTTACGGATCTGCGAAATCGATAAATAAATATCATCCTGGCTTTGTAAATAATTGTAATTAGGTGATCTGAGAAAACCATAGCCATCCGCATGAATCTGCAAAGCACCTTCTACAGGCACAAGTTCAGACCTCTGGTTTTCAGCTTCAACAATTATATGAACCAGGTCTTGTTTCTTTAGATCAGTATAGTTAGAGATACCCAATCCCTTCGCAATATCATGAAGCTCATCTACCTTCTTTTTTTTGAGTTCAATTATTTCCATATAACACCTTCCATTTTATAAAAATTTTATTTCTCCTTTTTTTAACCTGCAATCAATTCCCTATATCATATAATGGATCAACTTACTTTCGTTGTTTCAGTTAGAAATGTAGGATTTATTTTTCACATACCATTATATATTTTGGTTAGAAACTAAGCATTATTTACTGCAGTACATACCCTGTCCTACATCTCATGCACAAAGATAAACCACTCTACTCCAACCAATGCATCTCCCTGAAAAACTTGTGTAAATTCCCTTTCATTTATTGGATAAATAAGGATAGTTTATTATAATTAAAATTCCTTATTTGTCAATACCTAATTTTGGGCATTTCTGGACTTCGTCAGCAATGCCTGATTACGGCGATAGAACATAGATTACAGAGATAAGAAATTCAACAGAACTAGGTTGCGACCATTCTCTCGATTGCCTTTAGTGCTGCTTGTCGAACAGATTCTTCCACGTTTATCTCGTATTTCAAATCCTCTAATGTCCAAAGTACTTTTTCTAAACTAATCAGTTTCATACTCGGACAAACAGCATTAAGGCTACCAGCAATAAACTTCATTGTTGGATTTTCCTTTTTTAACCGATAAAGCATACCTACTTCAGTACATATAATAAATTTCTCTGCCTCACTTTTTCCAGCATAGGTAATCATCTGTGATGTCGAGCAGATTGCATCTGCAATCTTCTGAACTTCAAGTCGGCATTCCGGATGAACCAGGATTTCTGCATCAGGATATTCATCTTTTAGTTTCAATATACCTTCTTTTGAAAAAACCATGTGGGTTGGGCAATAACCAGACCATAGGTAGAATTTTTTATTTTTAACCCGATTTGCCACATATGAACCGAGGTACTTATCAGGTGCAAATATAATCTCTTCATTTTTGACCGAATTAGCAACCTTAACACCATTTGCTGAAGTACAGCAAATGTCCGAGAGTGCTTTTACGTCAGCAGTTGAATTTATATAAGTAACCACAACTGCACCAGGGTGTGATTCTTTCTCTTCCAGTAATTGCTCAGCAGTAATCATATCAGCCATTGGGCATCCTGCGTGCTCATCAGGTATTAAAATCATTTTATCGGGATTGAAGATTTTTGCAGTTTCCGCCATAAAATGAACACCGCAAAAAACAATTATCTCACAATCTATTCTATGAGAAATTTTTGCAAGCTCTAATGAATCTCCAACATAATCAGCAATATCCTGAATTTCCGGTGGTTGGTAATTATGCACCAATATTATTGCCCCTCTTTTTTTCTTTAATAAATCTATTTTCTTAATAAGATTAGTCTGCATTATTTAACTTAATCAATAACGGACGATGAGGTAAGTATGTAGTTGATTGGATCTACCGGCACCTGTGATATATGTACTTCATAGTGTAAATGGGGTCCCGTAGATTTACCAGTATTTCCAACATAAGCAATAAAATCTCCTCTTTTTACTCTTGTGCCCACTGTTACTTTGATTCTTTGACAATGAGCATATAATGTGCTGTAACCAAACCCATGATCAATCTTTAAGGTTAAACCAAAACCCCCATTTTTACCAACAAACTTTACAATACCATCAGCTGGTGCAATAATAGGGGTCCCTGGTGGTGCCGCGATGTCCAAACCTTCATGCATCTTTACTTGACCGGTAAAAGGGTCTATTCGATACCCGAAACCGCTGATAAACCAGCCTTGAACAGGAATAATAGATGGCGTATGATTCCTCAAATATCTTTTTTCTTCAAGATAAATTAGAAGCTCATTAAAACTTTCTTTTTGTAATCTCGATCGTGCCAATAAATTATCTAATGTTTGTGATAGATCAACGAGATCATTGCGCACCTCAGTCAACAATCCACTACTATCATAATGATTGGCATGACCGCCAACACCCATATTTCGTATGTCGTCATCAATTGGCTCTAATGAAGCAAAGGTACGAAGTTTCTTATCGTATATTTCCAAGCTATCTATGAGATTATTTAAATCTGAAATCTCCAGTTCGATTCTATCAATTTCTTGACGTACAATTTTATTTTCTGCATTTAATTGTTTTAATCTATTTTGATCAACCTTGTGCGATGTAAAAACAGTAATATTATATATAAAAAAAGCCAAAAGACCAATAAAAATCGCCGCACCTATAAGTAGAAACACAAATTTTAGGTGCAAATTTATTCTTCTATTATCTTTGCTTGAGACTAAAATGATGTCCAATCTATATCCCCAATTATATTATACAAAGTATTTGAAAAATGTCAAGGACCAAGCGCGGGCCGCCACACCCTATAACGACTACTGATCTTTTGCCATTGGTATCTTAATCCCTTTTTCCTTAGCAAATTTAGTTGCCTCTTCATATCCAGCATCAGAGTGCCGAGCAATACCAATTCCCGGGTCATTGGTCAAAACTCTCTCAATACGTTTATCCATATCCTTTGTACCGTCACATACCAAAACCTGCCCCGCATGTATTGAATAACCAATACCAACACCACCGCCATGGTGGACTGATACCCATGAAGCACCACATGCTGTATTGAGCAACCCATTCAGTATGGGCCAATCTGCAATAGCGTCTGAGCCATCAAGCATAGCCTCGGTCTCTCTATAGGGCGACGCTACTGAACCAGTATCTAAATGGTCCCGTCCAACAACTATCGGTGCTTTAATTAGGTTTTCCCTGACCATTCGATTTATCTCTAAACCAAACTTATCCCTTTCACCATATCCAAGCCACATAATCCTTGCCGGCAACCCCTGAAAAGGAATTTTCTTCTGGGCGAGTTCAATCCACCTGCGTATAGATGTATCGTCACCAAAGAGTTCCAGAACTTTTTTATCGAGAGCATAAATATCATCCTTGTCACCAGAAAGTGCTGCCCAGCGGAATGGTCCTCTACCTTTACAGAATAAAGGTCTAATATATTCAGGCACAAAGCCTGGTATTGCAAACGGATTTTCTACACCGGCTTTTTTTGCCTGACCTCTAATATTATTTCCATAATCGAATACGATCGCACCTTTTTTTTGCATCTCCAGCATTGCCGCCATCTGTCGGGCGATTGATTCTAATGCCCTTTTCCTATATTCTTCAGGATCCCTCCCTCGTAATGCAATCGCTTCATTTAAACTCATTCGTCCTGGAACATAGCCATTCAATTCATCATGGGCTGAGGTTTGATCAGTTAAAATATCAGGAACTATTCCCCTCTTGACCAAGTCTGGTTCAATATCCGACGTGTTACCAACAAGACCAACTGACAGCGGTTTCTGTTGTTTAACTGCATCGAATACTAATTTTAACGCCTCATCTAACGTGTTTACCATAATATCACAGAATCCTTGCTTAACTCTTTTTTCTATACGTTTTGGATCAATCTCAATATCGAGGATTACTCCTTCATTCATTGTGACAGAAAGAGGTTGGGCACTGCTCATTCCTCCCATGCCGCCTGTAAGAATCCATTTGCCCTTTAATGAACCGCCAAAATGCTTTTGTGCACAGGCTGCAAAGGTTTCATATGTTCCTTGAATTATCCCCTGTGTGCCAATGTAGATCCAGGAACCAGCAGTCATCTGTCCGTACATTATTAAACCAAGGGCTTCAAGTTTTCTAAAATAGTCCCAGTTTGCCCAAGCAGGCACCAGGAGTGAATTGGCAATTATAACTCGTGGTGCATAACTGAATGTTTTAAAAACTCCTACTGGTTTTCCTGATTGGATAAGAAGCGTTTCATCATCCGCCAAAATTTTCAATGATTCAACTATAGCATTATAACATTCCCAATTTCTTGCTGCCCTGCCACTACCACCATACACAATCAATTCTTCTGGATTTTCTGCAACATCAGGGTCTAAATTATTCTGTAGCATCCTTAATGCTGCTTCCTGTTGCCAACCCTTACAAGAAATTTTTGTGCCATGTGGTGCAGAAACTGGTTTATACACAAAATTCTTCACTGTTTTTGTTTTCTTCATTAGACCCCCTTATTTCTAAGACATGGAGACAAGGGGACAAGGAAACACGGTGATATACTGATATCCAAATCTGTCTTTCACGTCACCTTGAGCTTCAGACCTCTCCC
>JAGMEL010000150.1 GCA_023128195.1 Caldifarciminota bacterium
GTTGTTGCCGTAGTTCTGCTCGTTGCCGACTATCACCGACTCGGTGCTATACAGGAAGTATCCTGGATTACCAGGGGTGCTATAACCGGTCTTGCACTTGTCAATTCGTTATTGATGGTTTCGACTATTGAATTCTATACACTGAAGGCATATTGCTTCCGGGAGAAAAAACGCATAATTCTGCCGCTCGTGGCAGTGGTTGTTCCGCTATTGCTGTTGCGTTTCAAATTACCTGCTGTAAGCCTTCTTATGTTGGGTTTATTCTATGTTGCTGAATCCCTCGGCAGATGGCTGCTGCAGACAAAGAACAAATTCTAAGATAGGTATATCAAGAAATACTATATTATTATTCACAATTTTGTGATTATGCGTAACCATTGTCATCAACGCCTGTCCTGAGCGTAGGCGAGGGTCAAAAAAAACTGTCGTTGCTGGATTTACCCACGCCCCTCGAAGAGGAGCGGGGTTTATCAAGCTATAATAAAGTAGTTAGAGGAGAGGGTAGTAAAAACATTTACTGTTCCCCTCAAATCCTTTCGGGACAGGCGAGCGCAGTCGAGAACTACCTTTTGGAGTAAAACAAGCCTGCGACGAGCTCAGTCGAATCGTCCCCTTGTTGCAGAATTGTCCAATGTCGAGATTTGACCCCCATTTATTTTATAGTCTTCATGATTACCTCCTTAATTCTTACTTACATTCATTCATCCTCTTCCCTATACATAACTTCTATGGCATATACTGTCCCCTCCTGGTTGTCTATCCAGAAACCGATGCCCAGCTTTTGATAACTCCATATTGTTCTGTTCTGTTCATTGTCAGGTGTTTTTATAGGCAACATTGTATCATTATTATATGCAATTACATATGCAATCACCTCCGAAGTGTCGCTTCCCACATGAATTTCTGTATTTTCTACATACAACGCACTGTTGGTCACAATAATCTTTTTAAGCCGTTTTGTACTGTAATCGTAGACTAATGTCTGACCCATATTCTGATATAACAACCACATCTCGGTGTCGCCTGCACTCCTAACTTTTTGCATTTCATCGGCTCTTATCTGTCCCATTTTTTCATTTACAGATTCAAGACTGTCATCAAGTTTTAACACACCGACGCCTTCACCCGGCTGAATAGAAATCGCCTCCTGCGCGAAAACATTGTACTGGAACAAAACAGACAAACAGATAAGAACTATATTGATCTTAAAAACAGCATTAATCGCTATCTTAGCCATTCTTCTTCCTCCTCGTCTGTGGTTTCAAAAATGGTATCCATTGGTGCCGCCGCACCTGGTTGTTTTTCGAGAAATAGCTTTTTTACTTCTCTAAGTTTTTTTGTATCTTGAAAATAGTTAACCGCAACACTCTTTACCAGAGCCCTATCCACCAAAATTACTCGGCGCGGGTATGATGTTATATCAAAAAAAATCTCCCTGCCGCTCGTATGCCCCATCATATACAGTAGCTTTTGCTGCGTTGGCAAAGCATTAAATGCGGTCACGCTTTTTTCACATTCGGGTATATCAATGATGTAGACATTGATGTCGTATATAAAAGCACCGTATCCCATCGAAATTAGTACAGATAAAAAGATAAAGCATGAAAGAAAAAAGCCGTAGCAGTTCTCAAAAGGTTTTTTATAATTAAAACTGCTGAAGTTAAATGCAAGATTGATAAAGAGCGCGAGGAAGACCGGGAAAGATACAGAGAATAGAAGAATTCTCTTCAGGTTATCATCCAGAAATTTTGCGCCGAGTATCAGAGTTAACAATATTACGACACTAACAAAAAATACCCCAAACCAATTTAAACCCTTTCCCAAACGTTTGTCTTTCAAACGTTCTTTTGCGCGTTTTATATAGAAGAGTGGGCCAAATGCTATAGGAATTGCCCACAGAAGCATATAGAGTTTTTTACCATAAAACTCCAGCATCTTGGTCAGAAAAGTTATCAGGGTTTCTTTGTAGAATTGACTGGGGAAATCAGCTAATCCGTACAGTTCAAGATGAAACAGGTAACTCAATACTATGAGATATCCGAAAAAAGCAAATATTGCGGCGACGCCGCCAAGGGCGCCTACAATTAATAAAACTAACTTTATGAATTTTTTCGGATTCTCGGCATCTTTATTTTTAGATAAGTTCATTATATTAACCTTCCTTTTATGATCAATACAACTCTCTGCACATTCTCCCTTTGCTTTCCGCTCGATGTCGAAAAGCCCGACAGGGGTTTTGAGAAGGTAGATAAACTATTTTTTTAAGGAACATTTCTCCGCTTAAAACCGCAAGGGTTTCCAGAATAAGTCATAGCCGGCGCATTTGTATCCACCTCAAATATTATGGTCTCTTTTATATGCTTCTTATTAACATTATCCCATCTGGGACACTTTCTCAGAATTCTGTTGCCAGTACACGGGCTTTCGCCTACCTTCGGGTTCCTGCCGGTGCAGAATATCTTAAGATTTTTTTCGTCGATCATCTTTAATACATCTTCATCAGGAAGTCCGTGTCTGTTTTTTCCTGCACAGATAATACAGTATTTTGGTTTCACTATTTGCAAAACAGCCTCATTAGTACCTGTTCTACTGCCGTGATGAGACACCTTCAGCAGTTCTGATTCCAGTTCACTGCCCCAACGAGGGATCATAAACTCCCAGCTTTCCTTCTCGGCATCGCCAGTGAACAGAAACGTACAGCTTGCAATTCTCTGTCCATTATCATCAAGCGGGGTCAGCTTGATTACGATACTCTGGTTATTGGCAGTGCGATTATTCTCTAAAGCAGCAGCATTTACCTTCTCCTTTAATACTGCATCTGTCAAATCGATCTCTAAATCAAAGACGAGATCATCACCCAGAGAGGCCTCTTTCAGTCTTTGCCCTTTTATTTTATCATCTGGAATCTGTTTGTCCGGCGCCAGGATATCTATTGCCATGCTTTCAAATATCTCTGGAATGTAGTCACGGACGCGTACCGAAGGATAAAATATGTGATTTTCGGCAAGAATCTCCTTTACAGTATCATACAACTTCTCATTTTCATCAACGCTTTGAGAGATAAAAGAGAGCTCTTCAATTCCAAGGTCGTTAGCGTCCGGTATATACGACGCAAATTCTGTTATGCTGATCGGTTCAAATGCCTTTGGTGCCGGTCCCCAGTAGTTTCTGAGTTCAAACTTATTCTTTCTACCGTTCTTTTCCTTAACGTAATCTATTAAAAAGGCTTTTAAACCGGAAATATGGTCATTATCAATATGTGTAGCCACCATCAGGTCGATAATTTTTATTTGCTCAAGTGCAAGGTAATTTTTTAACGCAACTTTGCTCGATGTATAGCCGCCATCGATCACAATACACGCCTTCCTCTGTACTTCAGCAAATCTTTCGTCAAACGTAATCACTATACAGTCCCCTATCTGAGGATCTCCCCTGTTGTCTCGGGTAGTTAAAAAAGCAACGTTTACTTTCATTTTCTCAAACCGCCTGAATTGTTCTCAAAATATCTATCAGCCCTGCGCCTTGAAAATATCTGTCCCTTTTCAGGTCAGTGCAGTTCTGCAGTAGAATTTCTTTCACCTTCAGAGGTTGACCGATGAATTCCCGGTTTGTGCAGAGGAAAAGCGCTAATGCTCCGGAAACATGGGGAGTTGCCATGCTTGTACCGCTCATTTCGACCCCATCCTCTTTTTTACCTTTACCTTTCTTTACCAAACCTAAAGATTTTATCTTCTCGCCCGGTGCGACAAGATCCGGCTTATATCTTCCGTCTCCAGTAGGTCCCTTTGCCGAGAAATACGATATACCGTAAGTGTGGGGACTTGATTTATGAACCGAGCCGACCGTGATTACGTTCTCGGTATTTCCCGGGTCAAGTATGGTGAGGTTCATAAACGTCCTAAAATATTCAATCTTAGTACTGGTTCTGAAAGCAGCCAATATCTTGTGTCCATCATTACCTGCAGCAACACAAACTATTACTCCTGAACTCACCAGCCGGTTTGTCTCCTGGCAGACTGGAGACGACCCCACACCATAACTTCCCACTACTGGTGGACTTCCCAGGCTGATATTGGCGCCATGGATAACGATCTCACCCTTTTTATCGTTTATTTTTCTAATTTCTTCCATTGCTTTAATCACCGCAAAGTCAGTACCGCCTCCATCTGTATCCAGTACCTTAAAATCATAGAGCTTTGCAGCAGGAGCAACTCCCGAGTATTTTTTACTTCTTGATGCTATAATGCCAGCCACATGAGTACCGTGTCCGTTCTTATCACCAACTCCTTCTCCAGTAAAATCAAATCGTTTTACAACCGCATCACGTATGTGGTCATTATTGAGAGCTATGCCGGTGTCGATCACTGCCCAGACGATCCCTTCTCCCCGTACATCAAAGAGATTTCGAGCTGCAGTAGATTTAATCGTATTATTGGAGATGTCCAGGCAGACACTCGTTTTTTTGTTATACCATATGTGACTTATCCCTCTTATTCCATCTTTTCCTTCCATCTCACCGGCTATCTCCTTAATTATCTTAGGATCGAGTCTTGCCGATATGAAGAACTCGGTCGCCTCAACTTTGGCTTCTTTAAGACTAATACCTCTTTTCTTTAATCGCCTATCTAATTCATTTTTTATATCTTCAGTTGTGATTGTTATTTTATACTTATCCAGATCAGATTCCTTTATTTTTCGCTTCGGATATTTTTTTTCCAATTTTTCTTTTAAAACTTCCTTATCTACTTCCTGATCAGTATCAGGATCAACATAGATGGTGTCTTCCTTTCCTATAATCACGTCAATACTCTCTCCTTTTGCCATCTTCTGCTCCACCTCAAGGAGAATCTTCCTCGAGTGCAGCAATTCATTATTTCCAGCATTTTTTTGTTTTTTTTCTGGTGACATGATAAAATTACCTCCTTAATAGACCTTTAATGGTTCTCCTCTCAAATCTTTGTACTGGAGAGGATCCTTGACTAAAACCCTTAAGAGCCCTGGTAGATGACCCGCGAATATTCCCTACTTTTCCTTCCATCTATCAGAGTCCTTTTATATATCATTCTAATTCTAATCACTGAGATTTCAACAAGATGTTGACCCCCAGCTCATCAACAGCTGAGAATTGGAAATGCCATCTCTGCCGCACAGCAAATATCCTTTCTTCAAACATCCAGTCCAATTACGGGCATACGTGATCGATCCACAGTTCTTGTCCGCCAATCTCGAAAGAATCTATTGTACCGGACAATTCGAGAGAGCCTTTGTCATGTCCATGACCATTAACAACAGAGACAGTGACGCCACCGATCGTCGCTGCGTTGATATTAGCGAAATTCGCAAAATTTCTGAAATCTCCATTGACACGAATGTTTAGATTGCCTCCATGTTCGCCAAAAAACAAACTGAGTCGCTCAAGTGGACCGCCGAATTTGAATTGGAGATTTACATTATTAACAGCGATCTCCTGACCCATGTGCCCCGCACGCAGTAAATTTCCGATTTCCGCATGGCCACCGTTGGTCCATTGACCATTATCCCACTGGAAAGACTGGATAGTGATCTGTACGCCCGAGTCAATAAATTGGTTCCCGACATGGTGCACTGTGTTTAATGTTTGTTGTTCAAAATCCACGCAGCCTGTTGAGGGCATCGTAATTGACATCGTCATTTGATTATTGTCTTCTCTTATTTCATCAACCATATTTTTAGGATCAACCAACACGAGGATTTTATATACATTCCCCAAATAGTTATTCTCCGGACGCGCAAGAGGCGCAAAATCTGCTTCAAGAATGAGAGAAGTCCCTCTAGCTAAGCCATCTACTCTATGCCTCACCTGTGGTCGATAGTTTGGTGACACAGGATCTTCCTCTGCATTAAAGTAGACCATAAATTCGCCAGCATTAGCGCTACCGATATTGACAATTTCTGCCGTTGCTTTTTTGTGCGTATCATCCCAGGTTACGCCGACATTTTTAACTACCAAATCTGGTTTGCAGCCAACGAAAGCACACATAAACAACACCAAAGCTAATAGCTTGACCATTTTCATGATTACCTCCTTGTATTTATTATATTTTTATTATGTCCACACAATTCCTTTCATCATACATCTATCAGGCCGTCTGGTAGGCCTATCTGTTTTTTTTAATATCAAAAAGTGATGCATGTGAAAGTATACCAAAAACCAGACTCTCATATTAGAATCTCAAAATCAAACCAGCATGGCCGTGCACGAACTGTATGCCTTGGTCGAATATTGTATGGTAGTCAGCGCCTAACTCAAAATTAATAGTATTAGTATAGTCGTAATTAAAACCAGCTCCCAGATTTAAACCAAATCGGCTGTCGCCAGTTTCAGGAATATAGTATCCGGGTCCGCCATTGAAATAGAAAAACAGCCGGGGTCTTAGTGGTTCGCGGTATTTTATATTTGCAGAGACGTTCATCCAATAGTTATCATCAATACCAGCAGTCTTTGACTTGAAATCATTATAACCAAAAAATCCAACGAATGACAGTTGCTGGGTGAAGTGATAGTCCAGGTCTACCAGTACGTTGTACCCCTGTTCAAAGTCATCAGCAAAGTTGTCGATAGGTATGGCAATGCCTGAATGCAAACTAATGGAAAATCTGCGTAGTTTGGGTTCTAATTTGGCAGTAGTGAATCTTTTACCATCAATGTCAATCTCCAATTTTGCACCGGCATTGATTTCACTCTGGGTAATAAGTATCTCTTTTGTATATGTACCATCAATGTTGTCAGTAAGTAGTATCTGGCGCACACCGTTAGGATGGGAAATAAAGGCCAGCACCGGATGACCTGGTCCAAGATAGTTATTAAATCGATCTTTAGGAACAATCTTCACGCTGTAGCGGTTACCATCTGCAGTTTTCGCCAATAGTGTAATATTAATATCAGAATGTTTTGGATCAATATCGACCTGGTTGTAGAACGATTTTGTCCATTCACGGGTTGTCTTGAGACCACTGCCGCTTGGAATATCCGAGGCAACAAAACGGAACGTATAAGAACCCTGGATCTTGGTATCAGTAAAGCTGTTAGCATACAGACCATCGCCTGCTGCTCCATCATCATGAGCACCATCGTCGTACAGAACGAGTTCAGTTGCGCCGCGTGGAAGAATCTCCTCTCCAGTTTGCTGGCGCAGGATGTCGAGCTTATGAGTAATCGGGTCATAGTCAGTCAGAGAATCTGTGGGTTGAAGCTTAGCCGGGTCGTACTTAAAGGCATGCAGGACATTGCCTACGCCTTCCAAAGGTTTGTCGCAATAGGCAATAATCTTAGGAGCGGGTGGTGGCAAGGGGAAGCTGGGTACTGCAAACTTAACCCAAGCCCGAATACGGTCTCCTGTCAGGTTGTAGAGTTTGTCAAAGCCTGACACAATCTTCGCGCCTCCTTCAGCAAAAGCCGAACATGAGTAGCGTACCTTTCCGGTTCTGATTCGTGTTGTTCCTGACAGCTTCATCTTCCACTTACCTGCCCATTCTCCGGATAGATAGCCACTCAAAGGAAAATCAAGTTGATAAAAGACATAGCGAGGATGGTTTACGTAACGCACCACGGACGTGTCACCAGGCGTTATTTCTTTTCCTGAAGGAGTGATGAGCCTAAGGTCAACTGCATAATCAATACCTTCCCAATAAGCAGTAAAGGTGGCACCAATTTGATCTGCAGTTATGGTTACTGGTACAGTAATAACCTCGCCACTTGCTAGTTCACCGATAGGATCAACTATCACTGCCCAATTCACGGCGCCGGCAAGAATTTCAATAAAGAACTTGCGGAATTCAAGAGGATCACTCGTGATTCGATACGTTCCGCCTGTGGCAAAAGCAAGATTGGTGAGTTTGACTTCATCTATTCCACCTCCATGGCCAAGACCGAGCGCATGGACAATAATGTTATCATCGGTGAGATCGGGTTGGATACCTGAAATCCACATTTCTCTGTTTTCCTTACCGTCAGTTACCAGCAGTATGAAGTGATCGTTGCTTGGATCACCGTGAGCATTGAACTGTTCTCGGGCTTGATGCAATCCATCGCCAATAGATGTCCAACCAGAGGCAATAATTGAGTTTACCGCGTTCCTCAGATGTGTAACGTGATCTATTGGAGTTGTTATTAACTCTTGCAACTCTGTGTCGTAGGTTGGAGCGAAAGAAATAGTATCTTGATTGAACTGAACCAACCCCAACCGATTACCAATATTCGGCTTCATCATCTGGATGAATTCATCGGCGGCAAACCTGAGCACCTCAATTTTGGTGTCGGACGAGACGTCCGAGGCAGTACTATTCATGCTACCCGAACGATCCAGCACCTGTACTAGATCAAGATCAGTTTTCACACAGGGTGTAACTAATGGATCGCCTATTATGGTCATGCCATAATGCCAGGAAATCTCATTATCAGAGTAAGGAGCAAGTGCATTAAACCATTCTTTGAATGCTTGCCCGACTGATTTTCCCTGACCCAATGGCGAATAGAACGCAGAGAACACGAGCATGGATCCGGTTTTGGTGCTGCCGATAGTAACGAGGCTAGTATTGCTGGAATTGAAGAGATAGGCGGCGCCTAGGAAATTGTTTGTAGTAAATCTTAGCGAACTGCAACAGAAGAGGTTGTAGAAGAGCGCATCCGGCGGAACTGATTTGACGTCATTGGATGATAACCATCCTCCTATTGTAAAACTGTGTCCAGTCGGACCGCTGTGGCATGCTAACTGGATGAACTCGTACGTAGGTGAGTCAAGCCTATTATCTTGATAATCATCGCGATCAGTAGCCGGTGCTTCGATATTTTCGTTGTCAGGGTAGGCATTGTCAATATCATTCCAAAATGAAGGGCTAGAGGACCAGTCATCCTCAGTATAAGTGAGAGCAAAGTCGGTTTGAGTCATCGCCCCGGTATAGAATAAATGCAGCTTGTCAAAGTAATTATTAAGGAGATTTTCTTCTGTATCGTCTGTTATCTTTGACGCATCGATTCGGCCTACAAATATTTCAGGTCCTACATCCCCTGTTCCAGCAACGTGCGCGTCATAAAGCCCTGTTTGCATAGGTGCGGTGGTTTCATCGTCGCGCCACTCGCCGTCAAGATCCATGAGAAACAAATCGCAGGGAAAAGAGCGATAACCGTAACCGTAACCGCCTACACCATTACCAGTATAATAACTCGCGAAGTCATTTTCAATTTCATACCAGGCACAGGGTAACTCTCCTACTAATACGCAGCCGACAAGGTTAGTAGAATGAGTCTGGATAAGTGTTTTTAAGTCCTCAACAGTTCCAGAAGTCCAGAGAAACATCAGGATATTGTAGCCTTGTTCCTGGATGTCTAAGATATGGCGATCCAATCTGGTTTGTATGTCTGAGTAAATTGCATCATTCACAAAGACCAGGATCTGACCCATATCGAGTACAGGTGGGACAGGAAGTCTCGGGGGTTCATGTGGCGTAATCCTTAAGGGAAGCCGTGGATATTTGATCAGATACTCACCATAGGTATCAGGTGGTTCTGGATCCATCCACCTCAGTAGTGTGATTTTGGAATAGTCGATCAGTTCGCCCTTTTGTGGGGCTGCCCACAACGAACATGTAATTACCAAAAGCACCGCGATCAATAAGACACGCGCTTGGTAACTATACCCCGCTGTGATTTGTGATTTTTTGTGATTCATAAATACCTCCTTAAGCAAACTTGTATGAAATCATTTTTGCTGTTTGCTTTTATATTTTCTGCCCCATAGTTTTTGGATATTACCGCCGTCCTCTAAAGGAATAATTATTTGGGGATAAGTTTCATCCGCTGATTTCCCAATTCTATAGCTCACATTACAACCAGGCCTCAGGTATTCCTGGTCATAATTCACAGGGGCTTCCATGTACCCGCATTGTTTGTCGATGATGGTAATCTCTTTTGGCGAAATTCTATCTTTGCCGTGTCGTTCGTAAAATATAGGATCTTTAGTAATGATTTCCTGAATGGATTTTCTACTTATGACTGCTTTTTCCGTACTGACCTCAACAATTTGGCGCCAAGTTTTTTGAACCATAACGATATCACCATTTCCATTCAGACGAATGACAAGCCTGGAGCCAATGATTGGTACCCCTTTAAAACGGCGGCCAAACCCGACATAATAGTCAGAAATGAACTCCTCCTGCGGTTTTATTTCGTCAACGATTGTAAGAGCGTTCTTCACTGCAGAAACAAAAAGAATATCAATTTCTTCTCCATCGATTAGTTCAATCAATTGATTTTTTCCGAGATAGTCCAGAGCCATTTGTACTGCTTCTTTGAAATGTTCTACTTTGGTCGGTGTTGCCATGCTATTTTTGGTTTCAGTAAATTTATAAGCACCTGATGCGCGACTGATCCAATAAGAAACATCATCAAGTCCAATAACAAAAATATCTCCCATGTTCTTCATCTCTCTGCCAGTTACATCTTTTTGTGAGTGTTTTTGAACAACCTTTAGTAAACGCTGCCGGCAGATGTCGTCATTTATCGTTTCCAGTTTTAAAACAGGTAACTCACCTTTGGGTTCATAATCAGTCTTTCGTTTACGTACCAAAATAGAATCAGATTTTAATAATGTACGTGCATCAGTGCTTTCAATCTTTATCTTTGTTAGATTGAGCATATCTTTTTCCTGTGGTTTCTGGAGTTTATTACCCTGGGTGTACCCTGCTGAGAAGATTAAAAGTGTGAAAAACATAAATGTAGCCATTAAATGTTTCATGATTATCCTCCTACATTTTGCTCTCAAAATTCAAATTGTCAGAATTATCCATAATTAGTCCCAATGAGAACTGATAATACCGAGAGAAACAATCCATCGCTGAGTAAAGATACTTGTGTCTTCATAATCATCCACAGCATCATCCCACTTGTCGTTGACCATAGTTGAGTTAGCCCAACCTTCAAATGGAAATTTTTCAGCTGCTATAGCAGATGTATTCCAATCGGGATCAGTATCAAAGTAAGCGGTTTGTATAGGAACACTGTCCATAAGGTCATAGGCAAAGGAAGCGAGCGGCTGCATTTGACTGCAAAAATAACTTTTATAAT
>JAGMEL010000151.1 GCA_023128195.1 Caldifarciminota bacterium
CCTGCTTCAAAAAGCGGCGCATTTTCCAACAGACCATCCTTTGTTAAATAAATATTTTGCATGAAATCATCAGTCGGCATATCAATACCTTCGGGAAATAATTGCTTTGCCAGAATGCCTACTTCAGTTCCGACATCCATCCTGAATTGAGCATCGTCAGACGGCGCAGGAATCCTATCCTTCGCTTTGACAAGCATCCATAATAGCTTTGAACACTGAAGTCCTGCAAGGTATTTTGATTTAGTTAAAAGAGCCATGCTGTTATCCTAAAATATTCTTCTGTCATTGCTGCGGGCCTGAATCACATTCAGAACATGCCGTGCAACGCCGGAAATCACCCGCTTTTTCCCAGAGCGAAGCGGCGGAAAAAAGTCGGGTGGATTGACTTGATGTGTTTTTTAATTTTGAACTTATTTTGCTTTAACGCTCCTACATATATCAATAATGTGATGTTTTTCTGGATGTTCTTCGGGATTATTTAAATAAATCTCATAACTAGGTCGCGACATGTCTACTTCATAATTATTTCTTTCTATCCATTCAGCCACAGTATCCCATGCCGGCCCATACTCTTCTGGTCCTATTAATTCAGTATGCATTACAGCATATTTTCCACCAGGTAAAACTTTCTTTTGTATATCACCATCTACCTTAATATCTTCAGGAATACTCATACAC
The DNA here is from genome assembly GCA_023128195.1 of Caldifarciminota bacterium. Classification (GTDB taxonomy): domain Bacteria; phylum Hydrothermota; class Tepidihabitantia; order SM23-42; family SM23-42; genus SOIY01. The sequence goes on from JAGMEL010000151.1 coordinate 679, forward strand.
AAATCTAACTTCAGTTCATCAGGTGGGGTAATTTTGCAATCATCTTGATAAGAGGATAAAAATACCAACTTTGGAGAGATCAATCCTTTTGGACCAGCCCATCCGCAAAGCTTGTTAAATAAATTAGCAAAAATTTGAGGGTTGCCCATATAGTTACCAGTAAATGAAACAAACGCAACTTGTCTTTCTGCTAATTCTTTAATGTTAGGTTGTTCATTCTTCATAATTTTATCCTTTCTTGTTTTAAAAATTTCGTTTCCTTTATTTTTTCTAATTGTTTTTATAATATTGCTTGAATTCCTCTGCTGGTTTAGTTGGTTTATAGAAATATAAAATTATTCCATGAGGATCAAGTATGCCAAACCCTCTATCACCCCAAGGATGATCCTCAAGAGGTATTACAACGGTTACTCCTAATTTTGATAAGCGAACATGTTCTTCGTCTACATTTTCTATTTCAAAACTATACGTCAATCCTTTTCCATCAAGCATTGGCTGTTCTGGGGATTGAGGTTTCATGAAGCAAAGCTCACAATTTCCTAAAGCTATGTTAATATACCAACCGCAATCAAATGTAACTTTCGCATCAAAGTGTTTAATATAGAAATCACTGCTGGCAGTTGGATTTTCTACGGATATTGTTGGGGATAACTTTTTAACATTTATCATTTTTAATCCTTTCCTTTTTTAATTATTATGGTTACTGGACGTTTTCCTCCGCTTTAATTTTCCTCATCATTCTACTATCCGACATTCAGCTATTCAACAAAAGCAAAATAGAGTGTATTCTTCTTGAATCCTTTTCTCGAATCATTACTTAGCGTATATTTACACACGAATCTTCCTGGTACCCTATGTGGCTCATTATTGGCTCATTTGGCTCATATAAATGTCCCAAATTACGCACGGAAGTCACCCTTGCTTTGGTGCTTTAATGGCGTCTTTGGCGTCTTTGTGGCGTCTTAGAATATATGCCGTTCCTTTACTTTAATCGCCAATATCGCCAACTTTTCGCTAACTAATCGCCAACTTTTTTTGTTTATTGTTTTTTCTACAAGCCTTACCAATTATGGGACCACAGTTACCACAATACTACTATTATTTTATCTCTTTTTTATCAATACCAAGCCCCTATTCTTTGGTGACTTCCCACCAGCCGTCTTTATCTGACCCAAAACGTTTTATAAGACCTTTTTGTTTTAATTTGGCTGTGTTCTCTCTAATCTTTCTTACAGAAATGCCAAGTTTTTTGGAAAGTATTTCGGCCGTTATATTAGAATCTTTTCCCATTAATCTTATAATTTTTTTCTGATTGTCTGTTAATTTTACAGTGACCTTTTCAGTGACT
>JAGMEL010000152.1 GCA_023128195.1 Caldifarciminota bacterium
CTTGAATAACTATGTTCAAAGCTTCATGTGCGGATTTTCCTTGGGATAAGATTTCCAAAATGCGTGGGCCAAAATAAGGATTAGCATATGCCTGGGTTGCCACTGCACCAACACCTGACTCGATCCATGGAACAATATAACCTACATCTGGAACCCTTGATGCCACAGCAACACCCCATGCATCTGTCTCAGAATCCATTGCAACTATAGAAAAGGTGCCATAAGATGGAATATTATAGATTAATAATAAAAAAACAACAAACATAAAAACCTCCTTATTCCAAGATAACTCCGTTATGCTTACCAGTAACATTGAATATCAATGGTATAATTCAATTATAATCTTAAAAAAATTGTTGTCAATGATCATCAGTTTCTGAAAGTATCAGATTGATTAAGGTCTTGAATTTATTTAAATTATCATTACAATTAAATACTAAAGGAGAAATAATGAAAAATCATTACATCTTAGTTTTTTTTAATATTTTTTTTGTAGCTGTTAATTGTTCTAAAGAACCGATCCCGATCTATTAGGATAGCGGAATAGTGGAGATTTCATTTTATGTTTATGCTGATATATCAGTAGTGAAACCATAAAGAAGAGGAGTTTAAATGCAAGGATATTACTATTTTCCAACAATAAATAAAGATACAATTATTTTTGTCTGTGAAGATGACCTCTGGACAGTATCAGTACAAAAAGGAATTGCAAGAAGATTAACCTCGAGTCCAGGCCAGGTAAGTCATCCGTTTTTATCACCTGATGGCAGAGATGTTGCGTTTATCGATAGTGAAGAGGGACACACAGAAGTTTATTGTATGCCTGCACAAGGAGGAATGGCTAAAAGACTCACATTTCTGGGCACAAATTCCTCTGTTGTAGGATGGAGCCATGACGGCAAAAGAATATTATTCACAAGCAATGCCAAACAATGGTACTTAAGGACGTTCTATATCCATTCAGTCAGTAAAAATAAGGACATACCAATAATGATACCGGTTGGCCCGGCAACACAGATCTCATTCGCCAATGGTAAAGGTGTAGTCATTGGCAGACATACTGCTGATCCGGCACGATGGAAAAGGTACCGAGGCGGTACTGCAGGTGTACTCTGGGTAGATTCAATTGGCAAGGGTAATTTTAAAAAATTGATTAATTTAAAGGGAAATTTTGCATCGCCAATGTGGATCAATAAAAGAATATACTTTATCTGCGATCATGAAGGTATTGGTAATATATATTCTTGTGCATCCAATGGCAAAAATTTAAAAAGACATACTAAACATGCTGATTTTTATGTTAGAAATGCAAAGACCGATGGAAAAAATATTGTGTATCAAGCAGGTGGAGATATTTATATATACTACACTGGTTCAAACGTGAGCAAAAAGGTTAATATTGAATATCACAGTCCAAGGGTACAAACCAATCGTAAATTCGTACAGGCATCAAAATATCTGGAAGACTACGCAATTCATCCTGCAGGAGAAATGGTCTCTGTAACAAGCCGTGGAAAAGTATTCTCAATGCCAAACTGGGAAGGGTCAGTTGCTCAGAATGGTAAAAAATTGAACGCCCGTTATCGTTTAGGAAAGTGGCTTTATGACGGTAAACGGCTTGTTGTTATCACCGACGATAAGGGAGAAGATACACTACAAATATATTATACAGACAGCAGTAAGAATAGCGAAAGTCTACCTTTATTAGATATTGGCAGGCCTATTGAACTCGAACCATCGCCTAAAAAACTCTTGATTGCATTAACAAATCATCGTTTTGAATTGATACTTGTAAATCTGAAATCGAAAAAAAGAATAATACTAGACAGAAGCAAGGATTCCAGAATAAATGGAATAACCTGGTCTCCAGACGGCGAGTGGATCGCCTACAGTTTTCCAAACTCTGAGAGAACATCATGTATTAAATTATGTAACGTAACAACGAAAAAGACATATCCTGTGACAAAATCTGTTCTGCAGGACTTTTCACCGAGTTTTGACCCGGATGGAAAATATCTTTATTTTCTTTCTAATCGACATTTTGATCCGGTTTATGATACAATGCAATTTGAACTCAGCTTTCCTGCAAATATTAAACCTTATTTAATAACTTTGAAAGCAGATATTCCTTCTCCATTCAAATATACGCAGATTGCTCCATCCGGTCTTGAAACACCAAGTTTCGAAAAAGAAATGCTTAAACCAAAAAAACCACCAAAAAAAATAAAGATAGATATTAAGGGTATCGAAACCAGGATAATACCTTTCCCTCTTGCATCGGCTAAATACGATCAAATCTATGGTATAAAAGATAAAGTACTGTTTTCCACATTCCCGATTACAGGAGGCATAGCCTTGTGGTTATCTGATGAACATAGATCTAATGGTACACTTGAATTCTATGATTTAAAAGAACAAAAAACTGGTGTTATCACGACCGGAATATCCAGTTTTAAGGTCTCGCAAGACAGTGAAATTCTTATTTATTGTTCAAAGAATCGATTGAGAATTGCTAAACCGATTGAAAACCTCGATCAAAAACTCCAAAGGGCACCAGCAGGACCTAAAAGCGGTTGGATTGATCTCTCAAGGATTAAGGTAATGGTTGAACCGCGGAGTGAATGGCGTCAGATGTACAGGGATGCCTGGCGCCTTCAGCGCGACCATTTCTGGACAAAAGACATGTCTGGTATCAACTGGGAAAAAGTGTATAAAAGGTATTTGCCTTTGTTAGATAGGATCGGAACCCGCTCAGAATTTTCTGACCTCATCTGGGAAATGCAGGGTGAACTTGGAACATCACATGCTTACGAATGGGGTGGTGATTATCGTAAAGAACCGCAGTATAAGCAGGGATTTCTCGGCGCTGATTTTCAGTACGATAAAAAATTCAATGCCTATCGTATCACACATATTGTAGAAGGCGATCCATGGGATAAAGCAAAAACGTCTCCATTACTCACACCTGGCTTAAACGCAAAGAAAGGAGATTTACTACTTGCAATAGATGGAAAAAGGGTTAATAAAAATACGTTCCCGGAAGAATTTCTGGTCAATCGCGTTGGTGTTGAAGTATCAATCACAATTGCCGGGCCAACTGGCAGAAATAAAAGGATTGTATCAATTAAAACACTGGGTGATGAGGCACCCGCGCGTTACCGTGATTGGGTCGAGGCAAATCGTGAAAAGGTCCACCGCACAAACAATAATATAATTGGGTATGTCCATATCCCGGATATGGGACCCAATGGTTTTGCAGAATTCCATCGATACTTTTTGAGTGAAATCCAGTATCCTGCGCTCATTGTTGATGTACGGTTTAATCGTGGCGGCCATGTGTCACAGCTCCTTATCGAAAAATTGGCACGGAAAAGGGTTGGCTATAACATTACTCGCTGGGGAAAACCGGATCCATATCCATCCGAGTCAGTGCTCGGACCAATTGTGTGCCTGACCAATGAAAACGCAGGCTCAGACGGCGATATATTCAGTCACGTCTTTAAATTGTACAAGATTGGACCGCTTATTGGTAAAAGAACCTGGGGCGGGGTAGTCGGTATATCACCATACTATGCGCTATCAGACGGCGGATTAACTACACAGCCTGAGTATTCATTCTGGTTTATTGATGTGGGATGGAAAGTGGAAAATTATGGTACTGATCCGGATATTGAAGTGGAAAATAGACCGCAGGATTATGTAAAAGGTAAAGATCCCCAATTAGAAAGGGGAATAAAAGAATGCATTAAACTGATAAAAAAACATCCGCCTAAGATCCCTAAGTTCGGGAAAAAGCCAAGGCTGAAATTACCTGATAAACTGGGATAGCTAAGGCACAGATAAATTTACCCCCACACCTATGCATAGGTGTGGGGATAATTCTTCTGAGTTTAAATTAATTTAAATAATCTCTCTCTTGATAATCCCTATCTTCTATCAGCAACAGGTAATAACACTCATTAGATTCGTTTCTCTCTAACTTAACCAGGTACCCGAACACAACATTGTCTTCTTCATATCTCGGAGCCGTAGCGACCACCTCGGGCATCATTCCACTGTAAGCTATGTCTTCACCTTCAAATCTCGGGACAGTGACAACGACCTCGTCCATCATACCAAGCTCAGCCTCACTATAATATCTCGGAGCCTCAGTAACTACCTCAGACATCATTCCACTATAAGCTATGTCTTCACCTTCAAATCTCAAGGCAGTAACAACTACCTCGTCCATCATACCTTTATTATCGATATCCAGAGCATATACACCAGACATCTGTGTTATCATAAAAATTATTCCTAATAAAACCTTCATTTTTCCTCCTTTTGGGTTTTGTTTTGATTTTTTTCTTTTATTGTGCTTCATCACTAAGTTATACGCAAGAACTACAAAAAGGTTTCACTCTAATTTGCTAAAGCAACAAAGGACAAGTATGCTCGTAGTTCTAATGTCATTGCGAGAAATCCCGGCCTTTGCCCAAAAGGTCGGGATGACGAAGTAATCTCACAACCAATAGACATCCCAGCATATATTAGTCTTCAAGTAAGCCTGCGCTTTCTATGAAAGTGCAGGGGCATCGAGAATACTCCTAAATGTAGTTGCACCATTTATGCCTGTCCCGCCTGTCCCGAGTATGTCGAGGGGAGTAT
>JAGMEL010000153.1 GCA_023128195.1 Caldifarciminota bacterium
AGTATATCGAGGGGAATGAATTGAAGGAGTGTATAAAAATGTTCAATACGGTTTTATTAAAAAAAGAATAATAAATCTTCCATATACAGACTATTTTATCCAATGATAAAGTGCAGGATTTTCGTTCTTTATCTTGTGCCATGTATACGCAAGTACAATCACCCATATTTTCCGCTTTTCTAAAGTTATACACAAAGCAAGAATGAATGAAAAAAATTTGTTCTTGAATTACAATAGTTTAATTAATATAAATATAGCCGGCGCTAATAGAAAAACCCAGCCAAAAAGTGAAACCAAACTCCCGGGTGATTTCTTTGTGATATAGGGTCTGCCTATTCTATGGAACCCTCCTAAGTAGTCACCTATCGCCTCACCAAACCATATCATGGCAACAGGCCATATAAGCGCTATAATTGCTATTAAAAATAGTTGCCATCCGCCAAAGATCAAGGCGAGGATAAGATAAACAATAGCTATGCCTAAAGAAATTTTTCTTGCCATAATTATATTATATTGAATAATGATGAAAAAGCAAGTCTGGTATTCTGGTAATTACCAGAATACCAGACTCAAAAATTCCACCCGGGAATCAGTTAAATATACCTTTGCATGTTTACTAGCGGTATTTTGATTTCCATTTCCTTACACGAATAGTAGTTCCTTTATCTTTTGTCGTTTCAATCTCCATCTCATCCGTGAGCCTTTTGACCGCAGGTAGCCCAGAACCCAAACCATGATGTTTAGTATCAAAAACAATTGATTTTTCGTCTGAACAGCCATCTTGTAATGCCAGGTTAATATTTTTTATCCCGGGACCTTGATCTTGAGCAACTATTTCGATCCCTCCTTTTTGTAAAGAACAGAAGGAGATTTCTCCCTTTTTGGCGTATTTTACTATATTAGAGGAAAGTTCTGAAACAACTATGGCAATCGTTTCAACTTCTTGTTTGCTAAAACCTATTTCCCGGGAAAATTTTTTACCGGCATTTTGAACTATAAAAATATCAAGTTCATCTTTAATTTCTATTTTTATTTCTTCCATTCAGTATCTCACAACTAAAATGGTAGCGTCATCATTTAATTTTCTTTGTTTTGTGAATATTTCTTTGGCTACTATCTCAACATCTTTTCCCAAATTATCCTCAAGATCAAAACGGCAGGATATACCATCTGAGAAGAGTACAAATATATCTTCTTTATAAATATTAAACCTAAAAGACATAAATTTTCTCAAGTTATGACCCAAAACTCCAGAGAAAGATATTGGTTTTACTGGTTTCTTTGTCTTAGCGTAGAATCCTATATTACCCACACCTCCGAAATCAAAGAGACCTGAATCTTCATCAATCTTGACTATTGCAGCTACTACTCCACGCGTACCTTTTAATCCCTGATGACAGCACATGATTATATCTTTGACGCATTTTTCTTTATTTACATCTATAATATTTTTGCATTTCGATGCTGCCTCAAAGGCATTAACCCCGTGCCCGAGACCGTCGATCACAGCGAAAATCGCAGTTTTGTCAAATCTATCAATAAAGAAAACATCACCACATTTGGTTTCGCCTGGCAGAGCTTCACAAATAACACTATACTTCATTTAATATATTTAATAACTACTATCCTGGTTCCCACGCCAGAGTTGGTTTCTACCTCAAACGAATCCATCAGTCGCTTTATTGCCAGAAGTCCCATACCTAAACCCTGTTTAGAATCATAAGTACCACTTAAAACATCTGATAAATTTGTGATGCCTGGACCATTATCTTCCGCAACAATCTTTAATGCCCGTTCATCCGTTAACAAAGGAATTAAAGTAACAGTTCCTTTACCGGCGTATTTTATGATATTTCTTGTTAGTTCGGCTACTGTAGTAGCAATTTTTGTTTGATCTAACCCGTTGAAACCCAAAGCCTGAGCCTTTATCTTCGCCCTCATCTGAGCCATCCGAATATCTTCTTCACTTTCAATAGCAATATGTTCTTCTTCTGTCTGCACGCGCTTTACTTCAGGAAACATACTCTGCAGGCGCCTCATCACACCATCCACTTTTGAGGATTTTAAATTTTCTCCATTAAGTGAAAGTCTTACCCTTTCTAAAATAGGCAAAAGTAAATCCTCTGCCTCCTTATCTTTTTCTATGCCAAAATAGTGATAGGCGCCTCTTAATATAGCCTTTGCCTTAAATTCTCCGACTTCCTCGACGAGTACAGAGTAAATCTTTTCCTTCACTTTAGTATTTCCAATGCTTTATTCAGATTTAAGCTAGTCATTACTCCTCTCATTTCCATGCCCATTTGTACTAAAGTAATAGCAAGCTCTGGTTTTATTCCGACAACAACCGTCTTTGCACCAAGAATGCGAGCATCATGGCCAATATCATTTATCATTCTACAGAAAAAACTATCTATAATATCTATGCCCGATAAATCTATAATGAGTCCCTTAACCCCACTTGTGCTTATCTCATTAGTAATATCTTCCCTTAGCGAAGCAACAACACTATCTATGATTGTCGTCTGGATCGAAACCAAAAGTTTGTCTCCGATTTTTATTAATGGCACTTTCATTACATTATTCGCTTTTCTTTACAACCTTATAATGCATAAACTCAAAAGCGCCTCTTAAACCCTCACTTAGATTTCTCAGGGTTTTAATGCCGGTAAGCTCTACTCCGATATGAGTAATTGTCTGGGCGATCAAGGGACTTACACCAGTTATAAAACATTCAGCCCCAAGAAGTCTCACTGCCCTGACCATTTTCATAAAATGATCTGCTGTCCCTGTGTCTACTGTTTCTACTCCAGTTATATCTACGATAACACACTCTGCCTCTAATTCTACTACTTTCTCAAGCACATCTACCATCATCTGCTCGCTTCTTCGGGTATCAACCACCCCTATTATTGGAAGAACGAGAACCTTGTCCCATATCTGAATAACCGGTGTGGAAAGTTGTTTAATTGCTTCTGTTTGTTTTTCAATCGTATAAATCTTTTCTTCAAGTGTCTTATTCTTTACGCTTAACTCATCTGTAGTTCGTTGAATACTCGATATAAGGGTATTCAAATACATGGCAAAGGGAGTAAATTCATCATCCTTCTCTGTTTCTGCTCTCACTGTGTAATCTCCTACCATTACCGCGGCAAATACATCGGAGAATTTTTCAAGCATAGATGTAACATATTTTCTATACTTATCATCTTGCTCAACAGTCATTTTGCCTCCTCTTTACTCCATTATAAACCTGTTCCTTTACCTGAAAGTTCATCTGAAATCACTTTCAGTCTATGAAATCAAGCTCCTTTTTTTCTAAAATTTCATACGAGCTTAAATGTGATCTCACAGTAGGAATCACCTTTATCCATACATTTACTCTCAGTTATTTCACACTTTTCTCCATAGTATCCGAATGCAACCTTGCCAAGTTCTTTTAGAAAAACACACATCTTATTAGGAGATTCATAGTGCATTGTTATGCTATCTGATGTTCTTTCTACCAATTTTAATTTCTCCTCAATTTTGACTCCGGAAGAAGCAGCAAGATCAAGGTGAATTTTAGGAACGCGCTCAAGCAAATCAAGAGTTGATTTAGACGCCCTGAAGAAGCTGCCAAATTTTTCTAGAACTGGTGTGACAACCCATTGAGCAAACAGTATCTGTCCAGTTTCAGCATCGACTCCGAATTCATCCAATACCGCTTTTAGCAATGTTTGCCACTGTTCTGCAGTGTAATGCTTTTCTGATTTAAGCTCCTCAAGCCCTGCCTCTTTCTTTACCTTAGCTGCGACTTCTTTTCCCTTTTTCTCTTCCAAAAAGGAAAGTAGAAGATTCAAAATAATTCCCATCATGTTTACCTCCTTTTAAGGATATTATAATATTATATATTTATAATTAAATTATGCATAAAGGAAAAGTAAATTTTTGGTAAAGATTAAAAATAGGAGAAACAACAGGTTTTGTTGTAAAAAACCCCTTTAAGGTAAAAAGGGGGCTTGAAATGCTCCCAATTTAACTTGGATACGAGTATTTGCTATAAATAAAGGTTAAGCAGGAATCAGACGATGAATCACCTCTTCATTGCCTGTTTTTTCATTGCCGGAGTTAATTTCTCTATTGCATATCTTAATGAAATTCTCGGCATCTCTTTTCTGTATTTCATCACATACTTGAAAACCTTTTTTGGATAATGATTGCTTGCTTCTTTTAACATCCATCCATAGCCCTTTTGCACCATATCGTCTTTATCGAACAAAAGTATATCTGCCATTTCAAAAACACTTGATAATAGCTTTTTTCTTCGGGCTGAATAGATTAAAACTACTGCAGAAGCCCTTCGCAGCCATCTATTTTTTGACACAGCCCATATTTTTATTCTCGGGATAAATTCTGGAAATCGGAAGACAAAGCATCCAAATGCATGAATACATAAATCATCACAAGCACCCCAGTTAAAAACATATTTTTTCAACCAGGACTCAAATATTTTAAAATCTTTTTTTTCGTATCGGTTTTCTAAACGAAAAGCCCAGTCAAATGCGATTGTTCTTTCTTCACTGTAGCCGGATTTTAATAGTTTTTCACACAAACTAAATATTTCCTGTTTTGATTTCATTCTTATATTTGAAAAATATTTTAGAGAAATCTTTCTTACAATAGGAGTTTTTATGCCATACAATTTTATTCCCTCTTTAAAAAAACCCTTTATTACATCAAAATATTTCTGGTCAGCGTGTTTTCTTAATTCCTTCCGAATTTTATTTATATTCATATTTTTAATGTTTCTTCTTTTTTGTGCTATAATTATAATTGATTTAGTGACAAGTTTTTAAGCCGCTCCCTCCAGTTACTGATTCAGAACATACTCAGTAATAAAATCTATAATTGCCTGGTTATATGAATTCCCAAGAATTTCTGGAATATCATCATGACCTGCCCCTTCGACCCATAAATTTTGTTTTGGCTCCACTGCTTTTTCCCAGATAAAAGGAACATGTCTTTCAAAAACTATGAAATCATCTGCTTTCCCATGCATCATAAATAAGGGACATCCAATATCTGCTATTCTTGCCTCATTATCAAAATCTGCTTCTGCCACATAGGAACCAGGAAGATTAATGAGTCCTGCATCATGCAAAAGAGCAGTTACAGATGCTGGAGCTGCCTCAAGCACAAGGGCTGGCGGATGAAATACATCTGCAGCAAGATATGTTGCCACATAGCTGCCAAGAGACCATCCGTAGAACACAATTTTCGAAGTATCAATATCTATACGCGATTGTAAATAATCTAAAGCTACGTTTCCATCGGAAAACCATGCCTCACCTGAGGGACTGCCTTCACTCTTTCCATAACCCTGATAATCGAATATAAACACATTATACCCCATTTCCCAAAGGTATTCGACCCTTCCCCAGTATCTATTAATATTATCGCTGTTACCATGACAATAAAGAATTGTAACCTGGTTATTTATTATTGAATCCGGGTAACCTTTTACAAAAAATCCATAAATTGCATTTCCCATTGATGTAAGCGTAACAGGTTCTATTAAAGAATCAGGAATAATAAACCTAACTCCCCAATCTTCATCAAAATCCTCAGCACGTAAATATTCATCAATCTTTGTAGGTTCAAAAAGAAAATCATCCAAACTAAAGATTCGTGTACAGAACAGAAAAATTAGTGAACTGATGAAAATAATGGTTTTAATTCTCATTGTATCCTCCTTTATAATTTATAAGATAATCCGCAGGCAAACCCGATAGCTCCGTAGCCAAATGTCGTTAGACTGTAATCTACTACGCGGTCTTCACTCTCTTCGATCGGGGCATACCATTTTGTTTCTAAATTTATGATAATTTTATTGCTGACAGGAACCTCAAATCCAATTAGTGGTACAAAAACAAGGTATGGTTGGGCAAGTTGCATCATATTATGCACACCAAAATAAAGAATATGTCCACGTTCTGAAAATCTGTAGCTGCCAATTAGAGTTATTTCCGGATAAGCACGGATACTTGAGATTTCATTC
>JAGMEL010000154.1 GCA_023128195.1 Caldifarciminota bacterium
ACTGTATTTCTTTGTCGTATTCTATATTTTTAGCCTTTAACTCCTGTTTTGCTTCCTCGAAGACTAAATGTATCCTTTTTATCTCTTCGTAGTTGGATATCATCGGGAACATAATCTTTACATTTTTATTTACCGAAGCGCGAAGAATAGCATGCAATTGAATTTTGAAAAAATCCAGGTCATCAAGACATACCCTGATTGCACGCCAGCCTAAAAATGGATTTGCTTCATGATAATCAGAAAAAATTTTATCGCCACCAAGATCATATGTTCTTATTATAACTGAATGTGGTTTCATTCTTTTTGCTAATGCATTGTAGACACGGTATTGTTCTTCTTCAGAAGGATTTCCGCGTCTCGTAAGATAGAGAAATTCTGTTCTGAACAAACCAATGCCTTCTGCACCATATTTCCTGGCGTGGGTATATTCTGAAAAGAATTCAATGTTCGCGGAAATATCTATATGGCGACCGTCTTGGGTTTTAGATGGAAGTTCATAATACGGAGAAAGTGTTTTTTCGAACTCTCTATCTTTCTTTTTTGCAATTTCATAAAAGTGAATTCGGCTCGATGTAGGATTTTTTAGTAGAATACCGCGGTCACCATCGATTATTACTTTTTCGCCGTTTTCAATCTTGCTCATCAATCCTTTGATTCCTACAACTGCGGGTATTTCTAATGCGCGGGCAGTGATTGCAGTGTGGGATGTCCGACCGCCAGCCTCAGTGGCAATCCCTAAAATATTTTTCGGGTTTATTAAAGCTGCTTCTGAAGGTGATATATCATGGGCAACAATAATAGAACCTGCAGGTACATCAACAATTGAACTATGCGTTAACCCCAAAAGGTTTCTTAATACCCGCAAACCGACGTCCCATATATCCGCAACCCGTTCCTTGAAGTATTGATCCTTGCTTTCGCTCAATTTCCTGGCATAGTCACCTATCACCCGGTGATAAATGTATTCAGCGTTTTTCTTCTCCTCAATGATTCCTTCTTTTACTTTTTCTTTAATCGATTTGTCACTGAGCATCATAATTTGTGCATCAAGAAATCGGGCAAAATCTTCACCGGTCTCTTGATTAATTCGTTCCTGGATATTAATAAGATCTTGTTTGGTTTTCTCTAATGCCCTTTCGAACCTTTCTGTTTCATCCTTTAGATATACCGAGAAAATTGGTGTTTGAAACACCTCAATTTTTTTCGTTTCATAGATAAATACGGTTCCCCGGGCAATACCCTTTGAAACAGCTATTCCTTTTAATCTTCTTTCTTTAGCCATTAATCCTGTCCTTCCAGTATTTTTTTTAGAGCCTTCATGGTTTCTTTCTCATCCTTGCCATCGCAGGCAAGGATGACTTTACTACCCTTTTCACAGGCAAGGGTTAGAATACCCATGATGCTTTTGCCACTTACCTCAATTTCCTCTTTTGTCAGGGTAACACTACTTGTGAACTTTTCAGCAAGTTTTACAAACCGTGATGCTGGTAGCGCATGCAATCCATTTTCATTCAATACTCTTATTGTTTCTTTAATCATATTTTACACCATAACCATAATAATTAATAATAGTATAACTGTAATGATAATTAACACACTCCAGAATCTTTTAATAAGCAGCACGGTAAATAGCAAAGTTAGTGGAATGAGTAGAAGATAATTTATTTTTAAAGCAGCTAAGGATATCAAAAGTCCACAGAAAAAAGCACCAAGGATTTCAAATATATGCTGCACCTTGGTAAATCGTTTCGATTTTAATAGATATATTACGTCCCAGCCTTTATTATAACCATCATTAATTCCCTTTATACGATGATAAAGATGGAAAATATTATAGACGACAATAAAGATAATGGGCCCGATGATTCCTAATTTTATAGATAAAATTGCTGCCATCAAAAGTAATGCAGGTCTGATTGTTTGCCAGAAAAGTATATCGCCAGCTGATGCAAAACTCGTCTGGGTAATCGTAATGAACCTCTTTATTTTCTCAGGTGAACTTTTTCCCTCATCATATGCACGTATTGTTGCTCCTATAATATACGAAGACATATAGGGGTGAGTATTGAAAAATCCCTTGTGAGTTTTTCTAATTTTATCTCTCTGGTTTTTCTCCGCACCGCTGACAAGGGTGAAGAGAAAACCCATTCCCTGCATGGAAAAAAAAGACCATGAGGTCTGAATAAAGAAACTTGAGAACAATATTTTTATAAAACGAGTAAAGCCAAGCCGCATAATCCACCTAAAACCATGTAAATTATTGTTGTTCTTCTTATGAAAAGAAAAATGGCGTTTGCCAGACCTATGCTAATGCCAATAATCAGTAATATCTCTCGGTTCATTTGCGGGAATACAGCAGGGATCGTTATGATGTTCGAAAGTATAAAGATCGGTAAGAATATGCATAGCGTTCTCATCAATGCTGTTACCAGACCAGAAAGATGACAAAGGTAAAGATAGTGTTCTTTTCTCATAAATATATGATGGAGCTTTTCATTGTACCGCCGTGTATGAATTTCTAAGACTCCACCGATTATTGCTCCTAAAAGAGCAAAAATTACGGCTAAAAATAGAGAATATTCAGCTGGATTTGATGTTCCTAATAAGAAGTATGAACCGCAACCAATAACGCCTGCAGCTTGTCCATCGGGCGGTATGTCTCGTCCAATTGGCAATCCTCCCAGAAATATTAATTGGAAAATAGCGCCAAGAAAGATGCCGGTGTGAATATCACCAAATAATGCACCGATAATCGTAC
>JAGMEL010000155.1 GCA_023128195.1 Caldifarciminota bacterium
CTGCTCCAATAATACTTAATAAGATTGCGTTCATAATTCAATAGAAATCGTCGGTAATTTCTTGAAAATCAATAATAGACTAAAACCCTGGAAATTTTTTTCAAAACCAGCCTCGGATGATGAAATTGTTTCAATTGGATAGCCAAGAAGACTGAAGTTTTCATTAGCTCTAAATTTGATTGGTGAAAAGTTGTCAGCCTGGATCGTGAAATTTTCTAAATTATCTAAAGCATACGTTTCTGTAAGCTCCTTGGCGTCATTCAATCGCAGTTTACTACGAAAGATGCCTAATGAGAACTCAACACCGAATAATTTTGTAGTACCCTGATATGTTATTTGCAGAATTCTGTTATTTTCGCCAGAGAGTTGAATGGTTTTTTCGATCTGTCCAGAAAATTTGATCATGCATTTTTTTTCATCCAGAATCGTACAGTTTTTATAATCAATAATTTTGCCAATTTCTTCTCCTCGGCGGAAGTTCTCTTTTGTAGGCATGTTGTTCAGCATGCGGTCAAGTCCAAAACTTCTATTGTATTGATCGTAGATTAAGTAATCATGGAGATTTTCTTCTTTGCTTCGCAAAACTTCGTGGATAGATTTTACTCCGCCCGAATCAGTTTCCTGAAGAATCTTTTGATGGTATTTCTCGTTTCTTCGACCCAGATAATTGAGAATATTGATGTTTTTCCTTCGGTCATCTATTTCTATAAAACTCGCTGATTGCGGTTTTATGACGATGAAGAACTCCTCGTCAGAATAAATAATTTCCTTTTTCCCATCAGCATCAAAATCAAAAGATTTCAATCCCTTCTGGATATTAAAGTTATCTGCTTCGATTAGATTTTTATATATTGCTTCCCGCAAATGAGGCAAATATAGCCCGCCGAAAATACCGTGCCAGTAAGCGCACGAACATTGTCCTCTCCATAATGCCAATTTTGCATTTATATCATTACCAATATTTTTGGAAACATAAAGCATCCTTTTTTGCATGTTGTTTGCCTCAGGATATTTTCTCAAGAAGTTTTTGAAATAACCGCCATGAATGAGATAATAATATTTTTTATCAATAGTTTTTTTCAACTCTTCATATTGCATTCCGCGTTTTGGCGGTAGCACCCATTCCCCCATTTCTTCATACGACGATGTAGGTAAATATATTCTACCGGCGGGTGGCTCATTTGCAATCTTATGGAGAAAAACAGGTTTTATCCATGATTCTCTTTCAATGCGACACAAAAATTCATCAAGCCAACCCTTTTTAAAAACCCAATCATACGTTCCTGGCCAGCCACCAAATTTTTCACCATCATCACCTAATGTCTTTAGACAATTGTCTTTCTTGTTTTCTTCTTCCTTTAAAAAATCTATAGTTTCATCAATGGGGTGGAATGGAATCAAATAACGCAACTTCATTGATATTGGAAAGACTTTTAAAATCCTGCCTTCATCCTCGGTTACATAATATGAACAGAGATCTTTTTCCTCGAGCCCCGCATAAAGGAAATGTGTATCATCAAGAAGAATATATTCGATCCCGGCATCAAGCAGGGTAGTAATCAATTTTGGCTCCCAGATTCTTTCAGTCAGCCATAACCCTTTTGGTTGATAGTCAAAATGTTTGTACAGATAGTCATTGAAATATTTAATCTGATCAATTACATCCTTTTTTGGAATAAAACTGAGAATTGGCTCAGCATAGGCAGCAGTAAGAATTTCTGATTGCCCTCTTTTAACAGTATCCTTTAACATCTCAAAAAATTCAGGGTGCTTTTTTAATATCCATTCTAAAAGAATACCCGAGTTATGAATCCCAAACTTTATTGTTTTATGTTTCATAAGTGCTTTTAATAAAGGGAGATATGAATGTTCATAAGTGTGTTCATATATCTCGTCAAAATTACCGGTCGGCTGATGATTATGAATATAAAGTGCAAATCGGATCATTTTACACCGGCAAGTATCTTTGCTACATCAAGGGTAGCGGAATTGGGTAATTGTTTACCAATAACCTTTACGCCCATTTGGTATAGATGCACTACTGATTCAATATCGTCAGCTGATAGGTAGATATAGGGTGCAATTTCTCTTGTTCCCTCTTTATAACCAATACCACCTATATTGACTTCTTTTATTTTAAGTCCTTTCATCAGTAATTTGAATGCCTCGCGAATTGATCCAACGATAATCATAATTCTTTCCTTATTTTGTTTACTGACGATCGCAATACATCTTTTTATACCTACACAGGAAAATTCTATGCCTTCGGGTACAGCAAGCCGATAGGCATTACATGCCCACTCATCCTTACTAATGTCATCAGAGGCAATAATAAGTGATTTAATGCCCAGGGGTCGTGCCCAACCGGCAACAACCTGTCCATGTATGAAACGATCGTCAACTCTTAAAATACGCACCTTAGTCCCAGAACTCCCATTTTACTGTAAAATTAAGATGTCTCGGTGCCATTGTGTAATCAGGGATATAGGCATAATTTTCATCCAGAATATTATCAAAACGTAATATAAAGGAGAGGGTTAAAAACCGTACTGTTCCTACAGCAGATAATATCCTGAAAGGAAGTACTTCTTGACCATATATATCCTGCCTAATGTCAACAAATTGTTCTTGTAATATTAAGTCTAAAGCGAATCTTTCTGTTTTTCTTTTAAAGGATATAAAGATACTTGAATTACCTTTTGGTATGAAGGGAAGTGAGTCCCCTTTAAAAAGATAGTTACCACTATATCCTGCTGCGATCTCTGTTAGTGATGTTGTATCCGAGTGATTACTTAAACGTATTCGCGCCACACAATGACTTTCTACACCAATAGTTTGCCATGAAGCGATATTATGTGGTGTATAATAACTGCCGTTGTCGGGTTGTAGAATGATTAGATTATCATAGTCATATTTGTAAAAAGTTAATGTGCAATTCTTTCTTTTAATACCAATTTCTTGCGACCAATAATATTCTGGAACCAAATCTTCATTTCCTCTAATATAGTAGTATGAATACGGCATTACACTGGAAAAAAACGTTTCTGAAAGCGAAGGTATTCTGTAATACCTTGATAGGGTACTGAAAAGATATGTAGAATCGAAAAGATTGAACCCGGCAGAGATCTTGGGTGCGTAAAAAAACGTATTGTCGTTACTCAATTCACCTTGGTTAGACAGTGAGAGGAGAAATCTACTAAACGATTTTTTTAAGGCAGCCCATAGAATCAGTGAGTGAGTAGAGTGTGAGCCATACAGGTCACTTTCGATTTGACTCAATTGTCCGATGAACCTATAATTAATCTCATAACCTTTTACATTATGATAATTTCCGCTCTCGAGGCCGTAATTTTTGATATCATTTGTGTGCGAGACGCCAGCAGTTGCATCAGAATAAAGGCTGTTATTTGCTGTATGGTAGAGCGCAATTTTATGATTGCTGTTACCACATACAAGACATGCATCAAGGAATCTATCTTCAGCACTCGCATTGAGTGTGTCGAGTGTACTTCCTGGTATGCCGTAGTTGTTTGAGAAATAAATAATGTCAAGCCGCATTGGTATTATTTGATTATAGTAGAGATTTGAATAAAAAGAGGTGATCTCAAATTGATCGTTTAAGGAATATCCCTGTGAATTCCAAAAGAGCCCGCTTAGATAAAATCCAATCTCGTTGGTTATTGGCCTGGTTAGTTCTGCATTATATAAATTTGTCCCAAAATCTCCGGTCGAGTATTTAATATAAGAAAATGGTCGGTCATAATGATTCACCTTAGATGTTACATTAAGACCTTGAATACCAGGGTAATCCTGCCCCACGGTTATGGATTCAATGAACTGTACGGGTATTTTTGTGAGATCAATGTAACCATATAATGGATTATTTATTCGGTGGTTATTGAGGAAGAGCGTTGTATGTCCTGGATACTGTCCTCTTTTTGAAATGAGATTTAGCTGGCCGTTACCATAACTCATTAACATCAATGGAGTATGTAAAAAGGCATCAGTAAGATTCATGTCATGATCTGTGGGTGTGATATCCTGAATACTGCATAGATTGCGATCAATGTTTGAATCAAAACCAAAATCGACAATATCCGGTATCTCATAAACTAAAACAGAATCCACAGCTGTTGAATCGTTCTGAACCTCAGCCGAATCTACCATTGTCTCATTTTCGTTTAATAACATAATAAACATAAATAACACTCGTAGATTATAATATAAATTACACTGTTGTCAAGAAGGCTATCAGAGATTTCTGAAAAAGCCAGAAATCTCTGATTACAGTGATTAACGTAATAGATATCAGAGATAAATGTCATGAAATATCACTGTAATCTTTTTCGCATCTTTGTAATCAGGAGAGCGATGAATACTTTTTCAGAGCTCTCCTGATTTGTAAAAAGATTATTATTAAACTAAAATTTATGCTTGAATTTTAATTTTTAATATGTATAATAAAGACTTAATGAAAAAAGTTGAGAATATTCTTCATAAATATGGATATCAAATGTCGCACATTATTCAAATTTTGCAAGATGTTCAGGTTGAATTTAACTATTTACCCAAAGAGGCTTTAAAATACGTCAGTCAAAGATTGAAGATGCCAATGAGTAAAATTTATAGCATCGCAACATTTTATGCAGGTTTCAGTCTCAATCCCCGAGGAAAACATCTCTGTACGGTTTGTTTGGGTACTGCTTGCCATGTACGTGGTGCAGCGAATGTTTTAGACCGCATTGAAGAGCGGTTGGGAATCAAATCTGGCGCTACTACACCAGATAAATTGTTTACCCTGGAAACTGTTAACTGTCTGGGTGCATGCGCCCTTGCGCCGATCGTGGTTATTGATGGGGAGTATCATGGTCAGACAACGGTTAATAAGGTTGATGTAGTTATTGATAAATATGAAAAAAAAGGTAGCTAATAGAGAATTTCGGTTAGACCTTCTTGTGTGCGCAGGAACAGGTTGTGTTGCTAATCACTCATACGAAATCAAAGAAGAACTGGAAAAAGAGATAAACAGACATGGGCTTCAGAAAGAAGTCAGGGTTATTACAACCGGTTGCAATGGCTTTTGTGAACGTGGTCCTATAGTTGTTGTACAGCCTGATGGCATATTCTATCAGAGGTTGACCAAAAAAGATGTCCCCTATCTTGTGGAGGAACATCTCTTAAAAGGTAGACCAGTTAAGAAATTGATGTATATCCCATCACCAGAGGAACCACCTATTCCCAAAATGATGGATATCGGGTTTTTCAGGCATCAGAGGTTGATTGTCTTGAAAAATCGTGGAAGAATAGACCCGGAGAACATTGAAGAATATATTGGTTTTGATGGTTATCAAGCATTAGAAAAAGCGCTTACAAAAATGACACCTGAGGAAATTATTGCAGAGATAAAGGCTTCTGGGTTAAGGGGACGTGGCGGTGCAGGTTTTCCAACCGGCTCAAAATGGGAGTTGTGTCGTAAAACTCGAAGTGCTATAAGATATATAGTCTGTAATGGCGATGAGGGAGACCCTGGTGCCTTTATGGATAGAAGTGTTTTAGAGGCTGACCCGCATGCAGTTATCGAAGGTATGGTTATCGGTGCTCGAGCAATCGGCGCACATAATGGTTTTATTTATGTACGTAAAGAATACCCTCTTGCAGTTAAGAGAGTAAAGATCGCCCTTGTCCAGGCAGAAGAATATGGTCTATTGGGTGAGAATATTTTAGATACGGGTTTTGATTTTTCGATTGATGTAGTTCAAGGTGCTGGTGCTTTTGTTTGTGGAGAAGAGACTGCATTGCTTGCATCAATAGAAGGAAAGGTCGGCAGGCCAAGACCCAGACCGCCATATCCAACCGAAAGTGGATTATGGAATAAACCAACAAACATAAATAATGTTGAAACCTGGGCAAATGTGCCGACAATTATTTTAAGGGGTGCCAAGTGGTTCTCTTCTATCGGTACAAAAGGAAGTAAAGGTACAAAAATATTCTCTCTTGTTGGTAAGATTAATAATACTGGTCTTGTTGAGGTTCCAATGGGTATAACCCTTAGAGAAATCATCAATGACATCGGTGGTGGAATCCCCGGTGGTAAGGAATTTAAGGCAGTACAGACCGGGGGTCCATCTGGTGGCTGTATACCTAATAGCCTTTTAGATCTATCTATTGACTATGATAGTTTAACTAAGGTCGGTTCAATGATGGGTTCAGGCGGGATGATTGTGATGGATGAAGATACCTGTATGGTGGATGTGGCACGCTATTTTTTGAATTTCATGCAGGAGGAATCCTGCGGTAAATGCCCGTCGTGTAGGCTGGGTACAAAACATATGGTTCAAATTCTTAATCGAATTACTGAAGGTAAGGGAGAAGAAGGTGATATTGAATTTTTAGAGGACATTGGCAAAAATGTAAAACTCGCCTCTTTGTGTGGATTAGGGCAGACCGCGGCAAATCCGGTTCTAACAACAATCAAATATTTTAGGGACGAATATCTTGCGCATATCAAAGAGAAACGCTGTCCTGCACTGGTGTGTAAATCGCTAATTTCCTACGTGATTGACGCTGAACTGTGTAGTGGCTGCACGGTCTGTGCCAAAAATTGTCCGAGTGATGCGATAACCGGTGAACCAAAAGAGATCTACACGATAGATCAAAAAAAGTGCACCAAATGCGGTATCTGCCTTACAGTTTGTCCGCCAAAGTTTAAAGCAGTGAAGAAAGTATCGCCACCAGTAAAGTGAAGATGAGAAGTTAAGAAGATATGAAGATAAGATTTCCTGATATCCCAGGCTTCAAACTTCTTAACTTCAGTATTAGTTTGAACCAGCATGATTAAATTAACAATAAACAAAAAAGAGATATTGGCAAAGAGAGGTGAGACCATTTTAGAGGTTGCGCAGAAACAAGGTATCTACATCCCTACATTATGTTATCATAAGGATCTTGTGCCCTATGGCGGTTGTCGGTTGTGTATTGTGGAAGTCAAGGGTTGGTCAGTTCCTGTTGCCTCATGTACACTGCCGGTCGAAGATGGCATGGTGGTTAAGACTGATACACCACGACTAAAAAAGCTACGTAGGTTTTCTTTGCAATTAATCCTTTCAGAACATCCCCACGCCTGTTTGATATGCGATAAAGAAGAGGAGTGTGCTCAGTATCAAGAGTGTATCGCGAAGTCCGCGGTAACCTTTGGATGTAAATTTTGTGCACGCAATGG
>JAGMEL010000156.1 GCA_023128195.1 Caldifarciminota bacterium
GTTGTTGATATAGGTCATCCAGCGCATGTTCATCTCTTTAAGAATTTTGTTTGGGAGATGGAGAAAAGAGGGCATGAGATATTAATTACTACATCGAAAAAAGACGTTTCCACACAGTTGCTCGATGCTTATGGATTTGAATACACGCACTTAGGGAGTTATGGATTTTCAATAGCAAAGAAAGTAATAAATATCCCCATAATGGATTTGAGGATGTATAAGGCAGTAAAAGATTTTAAGCCAGATATTTTTGTTGGAATGGGTTCAGCTCGTGCTGCTCATATTTCAAAATTACTGAGAAAGTATTCTATAACGCTTGAAGACACAGAACCTGGTACATACCAAAATAAGGTTCTGTATGCCCCTTTCACTGATGTTATTTTAACACCGTCATGCTTCAAAGAAGATTTAGGGAAAAAACAAATTAGATATAAGGGGTACCATGAACTTGCTTATTTACATCCTAATTATTTCAAGCCAAATCCAGCGGTTTTTGACGAGTTGGGTTTGAGCAGGGATGACACATTTATTATTTTGAGATTTGTTGCTTGGAGGTCGCCTCACGAGGTTGGTAAGCATAGCACAATAAACAAAATGGGATTAGTACGTGAACTGGAAAAATACGGGCGGGTGTTTATCACTTCAGAAGGAGAATTAGAGAAGGATTTGGAGAAATATAAAATCAAAGTATCACCAGAGAAGTTGCATGATTTGTTGTATTATGCGAGTTTGTATGTTGGGGAAGGCTCAACAACGGCATCAGAATGTGCAATATTGGGAACTCATGCGATTTATGTGAACACCTTAAGATTGGGCTACACAGATGAAGAAGAGGAAAAATATAATTTGGTATATAACTTCTCAGATGAAAAAACAATGGAAAAGCAAGCGTTTGATAAGGCGTTAGAACTGTTAAAGAATAACAACTTAAGAGAAGAAGGGAAGAGGAAAAGAGAGAAGTTGTTAAAAGATAAAATTGATGTAACTGCATTTATGGTTTGGTTTATAGAGAATTATCCGGAAAGTTTTAAAGAGATGAAGGAGAACCAAAGAATATGAAAAACCTGCTAACGAAAATCAAAACCAAAACCGCAAGAATTGGAATCATCGGGTTGGGCTATACGGGATTACCGCTTGCAATTGCGTTTGCAAAGAAGTTTAACGTGGTTGGATATGACATAAACGAAAAGACCGTTGATTATCTGTTAGGCGGTAAATCCCACATACTCGATGTAGGCAATAGTGACTTAAAACAATATTTGAATAAATCTTTTTATCCAACAACAGATCATAAAGAACTCAAAAAATGGGATTTCATCATAATCTGTGTTCCGACTCCATTAACAGCAGAAAAAGAGCCTGATTTAAGATATATAAAAAGTGCATGTGAAACTATTGCCAAGATTTTAAGAAAAGGGCAATTCGTGATATTGGAAAGTACAACCTATCCCGGGACGACAGAAGAGGTTGTAATTCCAATTTTAGAGAGAAGTGGATTAAAAACGGGCGTTGATTTTGGAGTGGCATATTCGCCAGAGAGAATTGACCCTGGGAATAGGGAGTATCCAGTTGAGAAAATAGCAAAGGTTGTTGGTGGGATAAATGAAGAATGCACAGAAATAGCGGTAATGCTTTATAGAAGTATAATTGAAAAAGTTGTTACAGTTAGAGATGCCAGGACCGCAGAAGCGGTAAAAATGGTAGAGAATATCTTTAGAAATGTCAACATCGCACTGGTGAATGAGTTAGCATTAATTTTTGAAAAGATGGGAATTGATGCATGGGAAGTTATAGATGCAGCGGCGACAAAACCTTATGGGTTTATGGCTTTCTATCCAGGACCAGGCGTTGGTGGGCACTGCATTCCGCTTGATCCGTTTTACATGTCTTATATAGCGAAAAGATATGGTTTCATTCCACGATTTATTGAAACAGCAGGAGAGATCAATGAGTTCATGAAGGTGCATGTTGTGAATTTAGTGGAGAAAGGATTGAAAAAGGTGGGTAAGAAGATACGTGGGGCAAAGGTAGCTGTTATGGGATTGGCATACAAAAAGAATATTGATGATGCGAGAGAATCGCCTTCGATAAAGATTATCGAGGAACTGGTGAATCGTAGTGCCGAAATAAAGGTTTATGATCCTTATGTAAAATCGATAAAGACGAAGGTTGGAGAGTTTCATTCTGAAAAGAATGTGGAAGATGCGTTAAGGGGTGCAGATTGTGTAGTGTTTGTTGTGGATCATGATGTTTTTAGAGAAATAGGGATGGAACGGATGAAGGGATTGATGAAGTCGCCTGTTGTTGTGGATTGTAAGAATGTGTTTGATGAAGAAGGCGAGGTTGTTTATTTGGGGATTGGGAAGGGTGATTAAGATGATCTCAAGAAGTATATTCATTTTAGCGCACCAGATGGGGGACATACAATTTTATTTGACTTATAAATATACTGATCTACTGAGATTGGTTGGTTGATAATCGGATGGAGGTAAGAAGGTGAGCAAAGATGATCCGGCACTTGGAAAGGAGGATAATAGATGAAAAAAATATTAGTAATATCTCCCTTTAAGATTTTTCCGACATATTCAGGGTTTAATACTAGAGTTTATAATATCATTAAACTGCTATCAAATAGGAATAAAATATCATTTTTCTATGTTGATTACAACAAAAAGGGGGTTCAGAGTGATGAAAATTTTTTATTAGATGTAGCAAAATATAGGTTTAGAACATCAAAAAGATGGATGCAAGTTTTTCACCCATTATTGATTCTCAAAGGAATTAAAATAATAAAAAATGAAAAAATCGATTTAATTATCGCTGAAAGTATTTGGGCAGGATTACATGCAGTGATTTTACATATATTAACACGAGTGCCATATTATTTTAATGAACAGAATGTAGAATATGTACGATGGAAAAGGATGGGGAAAAAATATAGCCGGATATTAAAGATATGCGAGAAATACTGCTGCAAATTTGCAAAAAAAGTGTTTTGCGTATCAGAAAGTGATAGACAACTCATCCACAAACTTGGAATAGATATTGATAAGATCATTATCATTCCAAATGGGGTGGATACAGAGAAATTCAAACCCGATATAAAAAAGAGATACGCAGTTAGGAAAAAACTAGGTTTGAGCATTGAAAAGCCAGTTATTCTTTTCTTTGGGGATTTAAGTTATATACCCAATTTACAAGCTGTACAAATAGTTCATGATATTCTTTTGGGTAAAACTTTAAATAAAATTCCAGATGTTAAATTTTTGATTGTTGGTTCTAATCCACCTGTACAATACAACCATGAAGCAATTATATTTACAGGTATTGTCGAAAAAATTGAAGATTATATCAATGCTTCTGATGTTGTGATTGCTCCGTTAATAAGTGGTGGTGGAACGAAGTTAAAGATAATAGAAGCGATTGCATGTGGAAAGACCGTGGTGACTACAAGTATTGGTGCAGAAGGACTAATTAATGAACAAACGAAGGATGCCTTAAGAATTGCCGATGAATGGGACAAGTTCGTTGATGAAATTGTAGATACACTAAAAAACCCTGAAAGTGATGATATTCCAAAGGAGTTTATAGAAAAGTATTCGTGGGATAGTATAGGGAAAATAATTTGTGAAACACTGAAGATAGAGGAAGAATAATAGATGCAAATAAGTAACCCTCTTCAAATGACTGACTGGGAAATCGAGAGATTTCTCAAAGTAGTTTTAGCTACCCAGCTCGTTCTATGGGGTGTAATAGGATTAGATGCAGTAGGCTTACAGATTCCAATTCTAAGGCAATTCATTGGCTTTATCTATCTTACTTTTGTACCAGGAATTCTCATCCTCAGAATCCTCAAACTACACAAACTCGGCAATATCGAGACGCTGTTATACACGGTTGGATTGAGCATTGCAACTTTGATGTTCACGGGATTTTTCATGAATATGATTTATCCACTTTTCGGTATTTCCAGACCAATTTCGATTGTGCCTTTAATTATCACGATAAGCGTGGTTGTGTTGGTGCTGTGCGTTTTGAGCTATATAAGAGATAAGGACTTCTCTGATCCGAGTTTTATCGATGCTGAAGAAATATTATCGCCACCAGTGTTATTTCTGTGTCTCATTCCTTTTATGGCAGTGCTTGGAACGTATTTGGTGAATTTTCATCATAGTAATATTCTTTTGATGTTGATGATTGTTGTAATTGCGATTGTTGCTTTATTGATTGGTTTTGATAAGTTTATTCCAAAGAATTTGTACCCGTTGGCGATATGGGTGATGGCAATAGCTTTGGTTTGGCATTATACCTTAATTACAAATTATGCTGGTGTTCACGATGGAGAATTTTGCACCGCTAAATTAGTTATTGAAAATCACTTTTGGGAATGGAGCGGCTACGGCAATTATAGCTCTATCCTAAGTGTTACGATATTACCTCCGATTATTCATTTCCTGGGCAATATAAGTTTAACATGGTTATATAAAATAATATTTCCCGTGTTCCTCTCACTCCTTCCTCTTGGTGTGTATGCTATATCTAAAAAATATTTAAATGATAAAAAATCCTTTTTGGCGGCATTTCTTTTTTTGACAACTCATGAATTTTTTATGACACTATCTAGTATAACAAAGCAGTTGATGGCTGTGTTTTTTTTAGTGTTATTGTTCATGGTGATACTAAATAGAGATATGGATAGAACAAAAAGATCATTTTTGTCAATAATTTTTGCCATTTCGTTAATCGTGTCTCATTATGGCACTTCGTATCTCGTTATGTTTTCATTCATTTTTGTTTTATTCTTTTTATACTTGACAGAGAACCAAGCAGTAAAAGAATTGTGGAAAAAGTTTTATTATTTTATATCTAAGGGAAAGGACTGGATTTCAGATAATTCAAATGTAGAAAGAATATCCTTAAATTTTGTATTGTTATTTATCACATTTGCCTTAGCATGGTATATCTATGTTTCGAGTTCTTCGGCATTTAATGCAATTATGCATATAGGCGATCACATTGCAGGTACCATTTTTACAGAATTTTTAAATCCTGAATATTCGAGGGGCGGGTTTATGTTAGCTAAAGAGTACAGTGGATTGAAAATTATACATAAATATTTGAAATTGTCTATTCCATTTCTGATTATAATAGGGTTATTTAAAGCGTTATTAAGTTGCAGAAAATCAAAATTTGGAGTTCCTTACTTGGGATTCTCAATTTATTATCTCGCAATTCTCATCGCATCTGTGGTAATCGCTCATTTTGCAGTAATGGGTCCTGGTAGATTATATATTTTGGCTTTACCCGTTTTGGCATTATTGAGCATTATTGGAGGTTTAACAATTCTTGGAGTAATAAAAAAGATTTTAAAGTTAAAAGAGGTTGTCCAACAATTCAAAACCGGAAGAAAAAGAAAGTCAAATAGAGCTTTAAATCCAAAAAGAAGCGAAATTTTTAGCATCAAAAGCAATTACGGGACAGTCTCAAAAGAAGAGGATAAAAATTTAAAGATATTATTTGTGTATTTTATAATTCTTATGTTGTTTAATACACAATTTATAGTGGTTTTAGCAAACGATCATCCAACTTCTATATCTATTGGCCAAGAATATGTAAATAAATATGGTAATAGGGATGATAAGGCAAAATTTTATTCTGGTAAGATTATGGAATATGATATTTCATCTTTAAAATGGTTATCAGAATATGGATGCAAACACAAAAAATTGTATTTTACAGGAGGATATTCGCACATAGGTTCGGTTATTCGTAGCTCTGGATATTTTCCAATTGATAATATATATAATACGTTTAGTAATAGAACAGCGTCCATACCAAATGATCAATATATTTTATTAATATACGCTAATGTTGTAAATAAGATTGGATTTGGGACAATACCAGGAGTGGTAAGGTTCGAGTATTTCAATATGACCGACGTTTACCCGCTACTCAAAGACAAAGATAAAATATATACAAACGGAGACAGTGAGATTTTATGGAGTTGATTTTTAAGCATTCGTTCATTGAAACAAACAGTAGTATTTATCTAACTTAGCCTATGGGAAAGCGATAGGCGATGATGCAAAAAGAGAAAGAGAATGAAGAGGAGTATGATATGACTAATATACTAATAGTAAATTTTACTTCGAGATTGAATAAGGGTTCCGCTGCCCTCTTAAGTTCTAAAATTAAATTATTTAGCGATTTCATTCCTGGAGCAAAGTTTGTTGTATCTACTCATCATCCTGAAATAGATTATACTCAATATGATGTAAAAATAGTTAAAGTGACTGGAAAGATTTACCCTTTAAAGATTATGGTGGGACAATTGGGTTTATCAGTTTTATGTGGTTTAGATTCGGTTTTAAATAAATATCTTGGTGTGAAAATAAATATCTCGATAAGGGGGAAAAAATTACAAGACTATGCCAGCCAGTCCACTGCAAAAGCGCATGCAAAAGATTCATTAGCATCATTTTCGACGTTATTTTTACTCTTTCGATGCACCCTCTGGGTAATGCTACGTAAGTTTGGTCTGAACGTAAATAGGTCTTTTTGCGGCAAAAAATTGCGAGAATACTATAATGCAGACATCGTTTTGAATACTGGTGGGGATGTTTTGACAGAAGAGTATGGCTTCCCATTTGCTCATTTTGTTAATCTGTTATTTGCAATATTATTGGACAAGCCAGTTGTAATTTGTGCAGAGTCACTGGGACCCTATAAAAAGAGATGGAATAAATTTATTGCAAAGTTTGTCTTTAATCGAACAAAACTAATAACATTGAGAGAAGAACGCTCTTTAAAACATTTACAAGAGATTGGTGTTAATAAACCTCCGATATATACTACGGCAGATGTTGCGTTTGTATTAGAACCAGCGTCAGACGAAAGAATAAAAGAAATATTGGCAAAAGAAGGGATTAAAGAATATGCACCATTAATAGGTATCTCAGTCAGCAAGATCATTTCTAATTATGGTTTTCCAGAGTTAAAAAGTCGTAAGGATAAATATAATGAATATGTTAAATTGATGTTAAAAGTCATTGATTATTTAGTTGATACATTAAATGCCACAATAGTTTTTGTGCCTCACGTTATTGGTCCTGGAGATATTGATGACAGAATTGTTGCAGATGATATTTGCAAGTTGATAAAGAATAAAGATAAAACAATATCTATCAAAGAGGAATACACTCCTCAGGAACTAAAAGGAATCATAGGGCAATGTGATTTATTCATTGGAGCGAGGATGCACGCAACAATAGCAGCAACATCAATGCTTGTTCCGACTGTTGGAATAGCATACAGTCATAAAATGCATGGCGTAATAGGCAAGATGTTGGGACAGGAAAAATATGTTTTAGACATTAAAGAATTGAGTTATGAAAGTTTAATCTCGAAAATAAATGATGCTTGGGGGAATAGAGAAAAAATAAAAAAAGAGTTGGAGATGAAAATTCCAATGGTAAAAGAAAAGGCTATGTTAAATGGAAAATTGGTTAAAGAGCTGTTGGATTCTTTAAATCGTGATGGTGGTTAAATTAAGAGTGTGATAAAATGAACTCAAAGAAAGAAGTGCGGGATACAAGAAAATATGAACAGATGATCCACGATGCTGAAGCATCAGATTACGATCGTGCTATCGTCTCTCAGTATGGGATGAAACATAAGTATTTCACAACCGCAGTTTGGGCAAAGAAGTTTCAGGAACCATTTCTGGAATATGGGTGTGGGACGGGTGTAGCATCTGTCGTTCTTGCTGAAATGAATCGTGAGGTTGTAGCATTTGATATATCGACAAAAATGGCTGCCATCACAAAAAATAAAGTTCCTAGTGCGCAGGTAGTAGTTGCCGATGCTCTCAACCTACCCTTTAAGGATAGGTCGTTCCCCACTATTTGTATTACTGGAGTCCTACACCACATATTGGATTTAGATGGGGCATTTGATGAGATATGTAGGTGTGCCAAAGATGTCATTTGTATAAATGAACCTTCAACGAGCCCCCCCCCGTATAATCATAAAAGTGATCAAATCTTTTATTCATACAATTACCCCGTTAATAAGACCGATGTATTATGGCATAAAGAAGAAAAAGCCATCTCAATCTCAAATCGTGTATCATGGCAGTATTTATGAGCGCCCGTTGGATCCTGCCGAAATGATAGAATTATTAGAATCACAGGGCTTTCAAATTATTGGAGTTCGCTATTTCAATCACTTACCTTTTTTAGATCTATTTTTGCCCGAACAAATTAGGCGATACATTTTTCAGGT
>JAGMEL010000157.1 GCA_023128195.1 Caldifarciminota bacterium
TTGTAATCAGAGATTTCTGATTTTTCAGAAATCTCATAATTACTTCTTGACTTGCACATTGATTTTGAGTATATTCTGTTAAGATGAAGAATATAGTTTCGGTTATTCTTTTTGTGCTATTTTTTTTTGTTTGTTCCTCAAAAAAGAGCATATTGAATACTGTCCCGGTTCTTATGGATTATAGATTATTTTACCCGGATGAGGCATTGGAACGCGGGTTAGAAGGTAAGGTGATTGTAAGCCTGATAGTAACAGATGAGGGGAAAGCAAAAGACGTGACAATTCATGAATCCTCTGGTTATTATCTGCTCGATTCTGCTGCAGTGCGAACCGCAAATACTTTTGTTTTTTCACCAGCAACGCTAAGAAATAAGCCAGTTAAATCTGCAGTCCAGGTGCCGGTTGAATTTATATTAAAAAATATTGATTTTGAAACATGGATTGCTGAAGTGAAGATTCTTCAAAGAAAGATTGAGCGGCAATACAGCAAAGAAACTATTGAGGAATTATATAATCTTTATAAAAAGTTGATATATTCGACAAGACTTGAGAAAGATTCAAATGTCAACGATTATATTAAAGATGCTGTGCTTAATAGCACAGGTAAATTATGGGAAGGATATTGGTCAGTATATCCCGGTTCGATCATCTTGTTTATTGATATTGTAAATAGATATCCTGATTCATTCATGAGCCTAAAGGCAAGGGCTGATTTCAATAAATTTATTAAGGAAGAAGCGACAAGAATCCGCCACACGATACCATACCCAAAGTCCGATACAATTATTAACAGATTATATAATGCCATGGACATATGATTAAAATGGGTTAACCTTTTTAAATGATTGACACCATCAAGAATCTGCATATAATTATGCCAATAAATTAAGACGTTTATGTTTAATTGATTATAATGATTTATGAATTTCTTTTATAGAAATAATCATGGGTATATGAAATGAAGGCAAAAATTTATGTCGTAAGTCAAGATATTGATATTATAAAACAGATTCGTGATACCTTAAAAAATGAGGGGTATAGCGTTACTTCAAGCAGTGTCCCAGATACTGTAATAACGAGGTGTAAGGAAGAAGATTTTGATTTGGTGTTCGTAGATGTGCATATTCGAGAAATACCATATGATCGGTTAATTGCTGGTGTAAAAGCAGTATCCCCGGAAACAGAAATTGTTCTTATAACAACTTATGCATTCCCGGAAAGTATGGTAGAGACGGGAGCTACGGATATCGGAGCGTATCTTATTAAACCTTTGATTCAGGGTAAGATAAAAAATGTTACTAATCGTGCTTTGCATCAGGGTGAGCTTGCGCGAGAAAATCGCCGTCTCTTACTTGCTGTCACTGCTGCAAAAAAAGAGTGGGAAGCTACTGTTGATGCTACTGAAGATTACATATTTGTTACTGATTTTGATTATAATATTCTGCGGGCAAATCTCGCGACTTTTCGTAGATTAGATAAAGGTGTTGATGAGATTATAGGCAATAAATGTTATAAAATATTTCATTGTTCAGACAGTCCTCCAGATGATTGTCTTGGTAAGCGTGCAAGGGATAGTGGTCAACCGGTAAGCGAAACGATTTCTTTTAAAGGTTTGAGACAAAGATTAGAATGTAGTATTTACCCTCAAGTTTTTGCTGCTGAAGGTGGATTTGTTCATTATTTGCAGCAAACTTCTGTAGATGGTAAGCAGCAGGCAGAAACAATGACAAAGTATGAAAGACTTTTTGATGATGCGAGTATACCGATTCTTTTAGTCAGTTCAGTGGATTATAAGGTTACGGATACTAACCAGAAGGGGATTGAGCTTTTCGGTTATCAGCCTGAAGAAATATTTGATATGGATTTAGAAGATCTGTTTGTGCAATCTTTGCGCGAGACAGTAATAAATAATATCATTAATCAAATAAAGTCTAAAGAAGCGCCATTGAAAACAAAAATTTTGGATAATAAAAATAATGAAATAGACGTTTTTATTATTGCTAATACTGTTGATATTGGTGACAATAGTTATTTAGAGATATTTGTTATCCCGGTTGATTTACTCACTGGTTTGAGACAAGTAAAATAAAGGAGATCCAAAGGTATACGAGAAACATGAGTATTTACACAAATCGGTGTAAGGTCACAAAAAAACAGGAAAAGGAGACTGAATGAAGGTTCCACAAATGGATTTAAAAAGACAATATCTTACAATAAAAAGCGAAATCGATAGTGCGATTCAGCATACTATTGATCGTTGTGCATTTGTTGCTGGAGAAAAAGTCAACCAGTTCGAAAAGAATTTTGCAGAATATTGTGGGGTTAAACATGCAGTTGGAATTTCATGTGGTACAAGTGCGCTTTATGTTGCGCTCAGGGCATTGGGTATTGGTAAAGGAGATATTGTCATAACAGTACCATATACCTTTATTGCTACTGTTGAGGCTATTGCTTTGACTGGTGCCAGACCGGTTTTTGTTGATATTGAAAGTAAATCGTATAATATCTCTACAAAAAATCTTAGAGAGTATATTGAAAAAGGATGTGAATGGAATCCTCGAGAAAATGAGTTAGTAGATAAAAAAACTAAATTAAAGGTTCGGGTAATTCTACCGGTCCATCTTTATGGACAGATGTCGGATATGGATGAAATTATGGCTATTGCTGGTGAGTATAATCTATCTGTTCTGGAAGATGCTGCACAAGCGCATGGGGCTATTTATAAAAACAGAAAATCTGGATCCATTGGTCACATTGCTGCTTTCTCATTTTATCCAAGCAAAAATCTCGGTGCTTTTGGTCAGGGAGGTGCAGTAATTACTGATAATGACACGTTAGCGGCAAAGGCAAGAATGCTTATTAATCATGGCCAGAGGGAAAAATATGATTATGAATTTGAAGGTTGGAATTTTAAAATGGATGGGTTTCAAGCAGCAGTACTCGATGTGAAACTGAAACACCTTGATGATTGGAATAGAGCCCGTCAGCATAATGCAATGATGTACGGTAAATTTTTGAAAGATGTAGACACGGTCATGCTGCCTGAAAAAATGCTTGAACGCGAGCATGTTTACTATCTTTACGTTATACAGGTGGATGGTCGTGCCTCACTGCAGAAGTATTTAAACGATGAGAATATTGGATCTTCAATAGCTTACTCTATTCCACTTCACATGCAAAATGCCTATAAATACTTAGGATACAAAATGGGAGACTTTCCAAATACTGAAAAATGTGTTAAAGGAGTTATATCTTTACCAATGTTTCCCGAATTGACGTCAGAAGAGATTGAATATGTGTGTGAAGTTATAAAGGCATGGTGTAGTCATAAATAATAAATATCATCATTGATTATTCTTTTAGCAAGTAATATAATCACAATCGTTCTTGCATTCGGTCTGTCATTATTGTTCAGATATGGTAGCTTTATCAATATTCATCACAATGAATATTCTACTTTCGTATTTGTGCTATCTTATAGTTTAGTCATTCTCTATTTTTGCAATTTTTTTTATAGGTATATCTACATCGAAAAATTAAGGTTGTTTTTTAATATTATTAAACTATGGTTAACCGCCATTCTATTTTATCTTGTTGTTGGATTTTTAACCAGATATTATTTTCTTATAGATAGTCGAGCATTTATCATTTTTTACTTTTTCCTTCTATTATGCTTCATGATAACATCCCATATGATATTTATTCCGCGTTTACTTAACATCTGTTATTCATCTCCGGCAAGGAAAATTAGGTGTAAATTCATTGGTTCTGATAAATTCATGAAGGATTATGACGACTTTTTTAGGGAATACTCATTTCTCGGGTTTTCACCATTTTCTTCTATTCTTAAAGATAATTTACCTGAAGAACAGGTACAAGAATACTTTTTATACAGTGATACAAAAAATTTCGGTGAATTATATAAGGAAATAAAGCTTTACTTAAAAGATTCTAAACCATTACATGTCGCTTCAAAACTCTTTGATGAGCTAAATTTAAAGTGGGAATGGGCAAGGGTGGATGGTGTACCTGTTTATACTTTTCGAAAGAGGAATAATGACCATGCCCGAAAAATTATAAGAAGAATAATAGATATTGTTGGTACAATAGTATTTATGACTTTACTGTCACCTTTCCTGCTTATTATTGCCTTAGCCGTAAAATTAGATTCTAAAGGGCCGATTATATATAAGCAGAAAAGATGCGGACAGAATGGCAAAGAGTTTGTTTTCCTTAAATTTCGTTCAATGATTGATAAAGAAGCTAAGGATATAGAACAAGAACTCGAATTCAAAAATTATTTAGAAATTAAAACAAATAAAGGTAAAGTTGTCAATCCTGATGAAATAACATCAGTAGGTTCAATTTTGAGAAAAACCTCAATAGATGAACTGCCGCAGCTGTGGAATGTTTTGCGCGGGGAAATAAGTCTGGTTGGTCCCAGACCGCCAATCCCTTTTGAAGTCAAATATTATAAGGATTGGCATAACGATCGTTTATCTATAAAACCTGGTTTAACCGGTCTCTGGCAGGTTTATGGTCGGGGCAATGTGCCCTGTGATCATTCAATCTTCCTCGATCTTATGTACATTATTAACCGTTCAATTTCCCTTGATATGAAACTGATATTTCTTACAGTGCCTGCAGTTTTTCTTGGTAAGGGAGCTTATTGAGTTACAAGAACCAAGTTCTCCCGCTTTGCGGGATCCACGATTTTTCTATATATTATAATTCAAAATGATAAATCGGGACAAGAACCAAGCTCCAAGTAATAAGATTATCATTTTTTTTTAAAAATGGAGATAATTCACTTATAACTTTTAAAAGTCTTTAAAACTACAAAAACTTCCGTAATTACGGCGAAAAATGAACTTATCCAAATTCAAGTGAATAATTTGAAAAAAAATGGACAAAAGGTCTATTATATCGCCAAAAAAACAAAAAAAATATAGGTAAATTTCATTGACAATTGCCCCAAATTAAATATAATTAATGACTTGCTAAAAATCACTTTTTTATCACAATATAGAAGTCAGCAAGGTATTATACTTATGCAAATGTAGCTGACAATAGCGGTAGCTTATTCAAAAAAGATAGAAGATAGGTTTGGGCTTGGATGCTTGAATCTGTTTATATCCAGCTTCTTAACCCTAACCCACTAACCATCTTGTAAGGAGGCTTATGGCATTGATTGCTTTTAATAGTGAACAAAAATTGATTCAGGGTGAAGTACGAAAGTTCTCCCGAACAGAACTTGAGCCTATAGCCGGCGATATTGATAAGAACGGTGTTTTTCCGGTTGAGATTATAAAAAAACTTTCTGATTTAGGACTTTCAAGTTTAATCGTTCCTGAAAAATTTAACGGCGCTGATATTGATACAACAAGCCTTTGCATAGTACTTGAAGAACTATCAAAGGTATGTGCATCAATAAGTAATATACTCGCTGTAAATAATTGCCTTGTAGCATTTCCTATAATGAATTATGCACCAGAACAGATGAAAGAGCATTATCTTAAGAAGCTTGCACAGGGTGAGATTGGTGCATATAGTGTTGATTTAGGGATTGATGCATCTGATGCAAATATCAATGTCACAGAGACTGATGGCGATTGTTTGGTTTCAGGAAGACATGATTTTGTTTTGAATGGCGAGACAGCAAACTTTTTTATATTACCAGTATGTCTTACTAATGGTAAGGCACTGTATTTATGTGAAGATACTGCCAGTATTCAACAGATAAAGCATCAGATTTTAGGCATGAGAGCAGCCGGGATTGTTGGTTTTGAATACAAGGATTTAAGATTGATGAGTGATAAATGTTTACTATCTGCTGATAAGGCAGTACACTTACTGAAAAAGATACAGGATTATTCAAATATTGGTTTTTCTGCTATTTCATTGGGTATTGCCCAAGCAGCATTCGATGCTTCAGTAAAATATTCAAAAGAGCGTAGACAATTTGGTAGGGCAATATGTGAATTCCCAATGGTCCAGGAAATGCTCGTTGACATGAAGACCAGGATTGAGGCAGCGCGATTTCTTGTTTATGATGCAGCTGCTAAATTTGATAAGGGGCAAGATTATTCTCTAAGCGCAAATATTGCCCGGTTAATTAGTAGTGACGCCGCAGTATTTTCAGGGATTACGGCAATTCAGGTGCATGGTGGATATGGCTATATAAAAGATTATCCAGTCGAACGTTTCTTAAGGGATGCAAAGACTGTTCAGGTATTACAGGAACCGCCTCAAGATTTGAAATCGAGGATTGTGAAGGAGCTGTTATCATGATCTTACACGAAAAACATAAAAAATTCAGACAAAAGGTTAAGGATTTTGCCGATAACGAAGTTGCGCCGAGAGCAAAAGAGCTTGATATAAAACATGAATTTCCCTGGGATTTAGTTAAGAGGATGGCAGAATTAGAGCTTCTTGCTCTATATGTGCCCAAAGAGTATGGCGGTGCAGGTTTTGATGTTCTTTCATATGCAATCGCAGTTGAGGAGATTGGTCGTGTGTGCGGATCAACAGGGATTTTCCTTGCTGCACATTCATCACTTGGTGTATATCCAATCTTTGTTGCAGGGACAGAAGAGCAGAAACAGAAGTATCTTATTCCGCTTGCACGCGGTGAAAAGATTGGTTCTTTCGGACTTACTGAACCGAATGCTGGTAGTGATGCGGCTGGAACCCAAACCACAGCAAAACTTGTTGGCGATGAATATGTAGTAAATGGAACAAAGCGGTTTATAACATCAGGATCAGTGGCAGACATTATTATTTTTACTGCAACAAAAGATCCCGCAATGGGTTATCCTGGTATATCGGCTTTCATTGTTGAAAAAGGAACCCCTGGTTTTTCTTCAGGTAACGAAGAAGATAAACTTGGCTTACTTGGTTCTATAACATCTGAGTTGGTTTTTGAGGATTGTAAAATACCAAAAGAAAATCTTCTGGGTAAAGAAGGTA
The DNA here is from genome assembly GCA_023128195.1 of Caldifarciminota bacterium. GTDB lineage: Bacteria > Hydrothermota > Tepidihabitantia > SM23-42 > SM23-42 > SOIY01. The sequence goes on from JAGMEL010000157.1 coordinate 6,970, forward strand.
AGGGTTTTAAAGTATTCATGGCAACTCTTGATGGCGGTAGAATATCAATTGGTGCGCTCGCCTTAGGTATTGCCCAGGGTGCATTAGATGCCTCAGTAAAGTTTGTTCAGGAAAACAAAAAATCAGGAAAACCATTGAAAAAATCACAATTTATTCAGTCAATGATTGCCGAGATGGCAACTGAGATTGAGGCTGCGCGTCTGCTTATATACCAGGCAGCGATGCTCAAAGATCATGATATGCCCTATACAAAGGAATCAGCAATGGCAAAATATTATGCCTCTCACATTGGCATGAAGGCAACTGATATGGCAATTACTATTCATGGCATGCTTGGTTTAACTAAAGCATATCCAGTTGAACGCTTCATGCGTGATGAAAAATTAATGGAGATTGGCGAGGGAACATCCGAGATACAGAAGATAGTAATTGCGAGAGAAATACTTGGGAAATAGATAGATGATAGGTTTTGGTTTGGATGCTGGATTTTTTTCTCGCTTCCAAACCCTGACCCAATAACCATTTTGATGAAGGAGGTTCAATGAATTTTGATTTAACTAATGATCAGAAAATGTTACAGGACCAAGTGAGAAAGTTTGTTGATGCTGAATTGGCACCTGTAGCACCAGAGATTGATAAATCCGGGGATTTTCCCTGGAAGAGCATAAAGAAGATGGCTGAATTAGGCCTTTTGGGTGTTATCGTGCCTGAAGAGTATGGAGGTTCGGGCTTTGATTTTGTTTCATTAGCTATTGCAATTGAAGAGATTTCACGGGTTTGTGCATCGACGGGAGTTATCGTTGCTGTTAATAATTCACTCGTTACCTATCCAATTCTACACTTCGGAAATGAGGAGCAGAAGAAAAAATATCTTCCTGTACTATGTTGTTGCGAGAAGATCGGTGCTTTTGCGCTTACAGAACCTAATGCGGGTTCAGATGTAGTTGCACTTGAGGCGACTGCGCGTTTAGAAGGTGACCATTATATCTTGAACGGTAGTAAAAGATTTATTACCAATGGAGGAGAGGCAGGGATACATATTGTTTTTGCATATACAAATAAGGAATTGAAACATAAGGGTATAAGTGCATTCATTGTCGAACGCGATACGCCTGGTTTTACAATTGGTAAACATGAGGACCTGATGGGCATAAGGGCAACAGCAAACTGCGAATTGATATTTGAAGACTCAAAGATACCTAAAGAGAATCTTCTGGGAAAAGAAGGTGAGGGGTTTAAAATAGCCATGAATACTATTGATGTTTCAAGAATTGACATTGCTGCTCAGGCTGTGGGTATTGCTCAGGGTGCATTGGATGAGGCAGTAAAATATTCTAAAGAGCGTAAGGCTTTTGGCCAGCCCCTGCACAAATTTCAAATGATACAATCAATGTTTGCTGAAATGGCAACACAGATTCAGGCAGCGCGATTACTTACATACTATGCCGGGTTTTGTAAAGATACGGGGATGGCGCGATTTTCTAAGGAATCAGCAATGGCAAAATATTACGCCTCTGATGTTGCCGTAAGTGTCACGCGTAAAGCAGTTCAGATTCATGGTGGTTATGGTTATACTAAGGATTATCCAGTTGAAAGAATGTACCGTGATGCTAAAATCCTTGAACTGTACGAAGGGACATCCGAGATACAGAAGATAGTAATTGCAAGAGAACT
>JAGMEL010000158.1 GCA_023128195.1 Caldifarciminota bacterium
AACACATCAATGTTTTGCAAACTAACAGCGGTTGCAACTTGAAAGACCTTATTAAACTTTTCGATTGCATTCATGTCCATGTTCAGAATTGGCTTGATTGATGCCGACATTTCGCTTGTTGTTCTATCGATTAATTGGTCAAGCAGGTCTAATTTTGATTTGAAGTAATGATAAAATGTTCCCTTGGCAATACTAAGGTCATCGATAATATCCTGGATTGAGGTTTGTTCATAACCCTTTTGAAAGAAGAACTTTCGAGCTGCATCGATTATCTCGTTTTTTCTAATTTCGGGTTTTTTAACTTGTCTGGTCATAAGGTTTTCCTTCCTTAGATCGACGGTCGGTAATTATTGATTCAAGGAATAGACCGACGGTCGGTCTATATTATCGTAATGATATTTTCCGATTTGTCAAGAGGTGAAATTTTGCTTCTTTAGAAATAGAACAAATACTTTGCCTTGACTGCGCCAATAAGGTACTGAGGCTTTATTTCACCCTGGTCCTGTTCGCGATAATCATTCAGTGCAATATATAACCACGACTTTGGTGAGAAGTTCCAGGAAAAGAGCAGACCGGTTCGAATTGAAAGCAGATCAGTTTCGCCAAAATCTGTGCCCGGTGTCTCCATTACAAATTCACTGAAAATATCCAATTTCATACCAGCATTGAATCTATATTCTATATAAGGTCTAAGTCGTGGTGTTATCGCCATAATTGTATTGAGCATGTCCCATTCAATCCACAGATTAGACCTAAGACCAACCCGCATCTGTTGCATTACTGAATAGTGGAGGGTTAAAGAATTTGCACCCTGGTAAGCCAAAAATCCTCGCCGGTAATTATACGAATAAGAATAATTACACCAGAAAAGGAAATAGTTACCAAAAAGCGGACCCCATGCATTGAAATTAACGCTGCGATGAAAGTAATTTGTATCTGCTTCATAATAAGGACCAGCTGTGATTCCAGCATAAATACCCCAGTTATTACGAAAATTAGGATTGATTTCTATGCTACCTAATTTTGACCAGTTTGTATTACCAGGTTCTTGTGTAATAGTAATCCCAGGACCGAAATATAAGTCTCTAAATGATCCTGTAGGATATGTTTTGTAAGGACCGCAAGAAACATTAAATCTCTTCCTTCCAGCCCAGGGAACAAAACCAATGTCACTTACGTCAAAAGAATCGTGTACAACTTCAACTGCAGCTCGAGTTCTAAAACTACCCATATAACCCATATATCCAGAAGACATTGCCCAACCTCTTTTTTCAGATTTATCACTCAATGCGCCTTGAACAATCAATTGATTTGCCCCTTTACGATATACTCCATCAAGCCCGAATGAATAGTTATAATCATCTTTGTCTACCATTGTTCCGCTAAAGAGCATGCCGATATCTGAAGTTTCGAATACCTTGTGCTTTGCCCTTATTACACTAAACCCCCGGTTAGGCTCAAAAATAGTATCATTATAAATAATTCCTGTATATTCATCTGTGTAAGCGCCCAGCATACCAAAATTCCAATTCTTTGATTTGTTCGTTAATTTTAATCCACCGATTATAGGTACAGCATCGCCATTCATTGACTTGCCGACTCTGCGGGAATAAAAGATATCCAATGTTTGAAAAAAATCATTGTGAGGACCAAAATCAGACAACCGAAAAATATCTGTTCCCTCAATAAAAAATGGCCTTCGTTCATTCAGGTATACCGGGTACTGGGATAGATTTAAAGTATATGGATCAGATTCAATCTGGGCAAAGTCTGGATATATAGTTGCATTGAGGGTTGTTTGGGGTGTGACATCCCATTTAAAGTTCAAACTCAGACTCGGTTTGAATTCAGTGCTATCTTGTACTTCATCCCTGTCATATCTCACATATGCTTCAGGGAATAATTCAAAATAATAACCTGTTGCCTGGGGATTGATATTAGTCAATGTACCCCATTTTGAAACCA
>JAGMEL010000159.1 GCA_023128195.1 Caldifarciminota bacterium
GGAACAGAGACAGCCCTGACCAGTGATAGTTATGACCATCAGTATCCCCAGTGGTCACCTGACGGGAACTGGATTGTGTATCGCAAGGATGATGCGACTAGCTACGAGCAGATTTACAAGGTTCCATCGGCAGGTGGAACAGAGACATATCTGACCAGCGATAGTTATGACCATTACTTGCCCCAGTGGTCGCCTGGCGGTAACTGGATTGTGTATTACAAGTATGATGCGACAGGCTACCATCAAATTTACAAGATATCTTCAGTAGGTATTGAGGAGATACCATCTTCTATGCCCGATTTCTTTAGCTTCAAGGTTAGGCCAACAATAACTCTTCCAAATGGGGTTGTCATTAATTATGGTATTAAAAGAGAAGGAAAGGTCTCCTTAAGGATATACGACATAGCTGGGAAATTTGTCAAGGAACTCTTAAATAGAAATATAGAGCCCGGTAATTATACTATTAGCTGGGATGGGTCAAATCACGAAGGCAAGAAGGTTTGCTCTGGTTGTTACTTTGTAAGGATAGAATCAGGTAAATTCACAAGAGCAGAAAAGGTGATGGTGATAAGATGATAGGGAACGAATAGAAAAAAACAAAAACGTTGCCGAACTTCATATAATATGGAATAAAAATAAGCCAAAAGTACGGGGCTTCTTTTATCCACCAGCCGTTAGGCGAAAGCACAGATTGAAGGGTAAAAGTATTGATTGAGGGAGAAAATTAGTGAGGCGAGAAAGATAAAATGAAATATCGTAAATTGGGGGAAACAGGACTTGATGTAAGTGTAATCGGATTGGGAACAGAATACTTAAACAGAAAATCAAGAAAGACTGTAGTTTCAGTTGTTCATGAAGCGATTGAGAGGGGAGTCAATTATTTTGATTTGATTTTTGCCTTCCCGGAATATCGTGATAATTTTGGTGCCGCATTCAAAAGGTATCGTGATAAAATTATAATTGCAGGGCATGTAGGATGTGCAGAGACTAATGGCCAATACCGTTTATCACGTGATGTAAAAGAAAATGGAATGCTTTTTCTTGATTTGCTGTCACGATTACACACTGATTATGTAGATATTCTCATGATTCAAATGGTGAATGCGTTTGAGTCTTATGACCGAGTAATGAAACCTGGCGGACTTATGGAACTTGCACAACGTTTCAAAAAAGAAGGAAAAGCACGTTTCATCGGGATCAGTGGACATCACCCTTTAGGTGTCATGCGATTTATAGAGGGTAGTAACATTGACGTTCTTATGTTTCCGATCAACCTTGCCTGGGATTTCATACCTGGAAGGAAAGAGGTTTTGCAATCCTGTGATAGTAAGGGTATAGGTGTAGTTGGTATGAAGATTTTTGCAGGAGGTAGGCTTTTTCAACGAAAAGAGTCAAGATTAATATCGCCTGCTCAATGCATTAATTATGTTCTTTCACAGCCCGCTGTTTCGACAACTGTCCCGGGAGTAAGAAATTCTAAACAGCTAAGAGCAGCGCTTCATTTTTTGGAAGCGACCGATGCGGAAAAGGAGTTCAATTCCATTATTAAAGATTTACAGGAGGATTTGAAAGGGAATTGCATATATTGTAATCACTGTCTCCCTTGTCCAGTTGGTATTGATATAGGCAGAGTTATCCAAGTAGTTGATAAGACAGTTTGTAATATGTCTGACAACTCTCAGGCAGATTATAAAGTTCTACGAGAAAAGCGTAATTTTTATTATCCGGGGCGTATTCGCACAAGCAGATCTCATTTTAAAGGTCTTTCAATAAAAGCTTCTGAATGTAATGAATGCGGAGTCTGTATGGAGCGTTGTCCTTTTGATGTGGACGTGATTTCGAAGATGAAACAAGCTGTCAAATTGTTTGATATGAAGAATTGAGGTTAAATTGGTAAGTCACATAGTTGAAAAAGAGAATTTTCAGGAGATGCCTACCTGGCTTCGCCTAACAGAGCGTATCTGGCTCCGTTTAGCTCCGTCTAAATCCAGCTTACGCAGAACTTCTTTTGTACGCGAACCGTTATATTAAATTCCAAACCCTTGCTTTAGAGAAAATTTTATGTATCCTATTACCCTGAACATATAATAGTTCAATTTACCTCCCCCTTGATGCTGTGTCCGCCTCAGGTGGAGGGGAGGATTAAGCCTGCCCTGAACCTTGTGCTGAATATCATTTCAGTATTGTTTCAGTGGGTGGGGGTGATAAAAACAGGTAATCTATTATATGTTCTCCTTAGTAATTTAAAATAAAGTAAGGAGGTAGACAACATGAAAAATCCAAAAATGTATGACAGCTATGTTTTATGGATTG
>JAGMEL010000016.1 GCA_023128195.1 Caldifarciminota bacterium
AAACTTCCTTTCTCTCTTTGCCCCCATTCTTCTTGTCTCCGTTTCTCCCGGTCTTATTATGATCTGTCCTTTAATAGCCTTCAATTGCCTTTAATTCTTTTTTCATGAATATTTATTTATCAGATGTTCCCATTCTTTTTCAAACTGATGTTCCATTAATTTTTTATCTCTATCAGACATAAAAGAAGCTTTAATACCATTTATACTCAGGCGTTTCAGGTCATTTATTGTAAAACCAAGTTTTTTAATCAATACCAAATACTCCTGACTAATAGTAGTATTGAACATGGTAGGATCATCAGAATTTACTGTCACCATCAAACCCTGCTTAAAATACTGTTTTATGGGATGAGCCTCTATAGAATCGCAAACCCCGGTCCTTACATTACTAATCACACAGATTTCTAATGGTATCTGTCTTTGCTTTAGCAAAGAGACAAGTTGGGGATCCTCATTTGCCCTAACTCCATGGCCAATCCGCTCAACCCCAAGTTTTTCAATAACAGCCCATATAGATTCGGGTCCTGCTGCTTCACCTGCATGAGCAGTAAGTCTGAAACCTCGCTCCTTCGCCTCTTTATAAACATCAGCATACGGGTCGGCTGGAAAGGTCTGCTCACTCCCACCAAGTCCAATTCCAATAAGCCCTTTACCCAAATACGGTGTAAGCATGTTTAAACGCTCCATACCTTTTTCCGGACCATTATCCCTACAAATATCTAAGATTAATTCACACCCAATACCAAAATCATCACGTGCTCGCTTCATACCTTTAATCAAACACTCTGTTATCCCCTGTTCAGATAACCCTTGTCTCCAATAATCGCCTGGTGCATAATGAGCCTCAACATACTTAACATTCTGTTTGCTTAGATTGCACAAAACCTGATAAGCAATTTCTTCAAAATCTTTTTCTTCTTTGATAAAGGTATTTTTCCAAACCCAAAGATCAATAAAATGTGCAAAATCAGTATAAATGAGTTTTCTACGTAAATCATCGAGGTTCTTTATTGATGCTTCTCCACCACGCCTCTGGATAAAATCAAATAATGTCTCAAGAGGGATTGCTCCTTCGATATGGAGATGGAGCTCTACTTTAGGTATTTCTAATATAAATTGTTCTATATTATTAATGAGTTTTGTGTTCATGTCTACGGTAATAGAAATAATTTAATTGTTAACTTGTGCCGTTTCAAATTTATAATACTCGATTCTCCAATTCTGTAGCGATCGAGTTTACCCGGGTAACGCAAACCACTTCGCCTTAAGCAAAGTGCTACTACAATTTTCTGATGTTCATACGAAACACGAACTATTTGAAACGGTACCAAAATAACTTATTGTCTCAATAGTGCAAAGTATGTATTTTAGATTGTGATTTCGGCACAATGACTTACTGCATCTTTGATTAGCGAAGAATTATCCTTAATTCTTTCAAATTCTTCAGGAGTGTAGCAAAGATAATCTATGTGTTTCGAAAACCTTGCAATTTTCAACATCATAGGCATTCTCTTAATAAATGGAACTCCTCCAAAGATATTTGATATTATAATCACATCCAGATCAGATTCCTCGGTTGCATTGCCGATCACTCGAGAACCAAAAAGCAATACTCTTACAGGTCTAATATTCTTGTCGATCAAAGGTAGGGCTTCTCTTTTGAATTTTTCTATCCATCTATCATTTACCATTATTTTCCTCTGCTAAAATTTCATATCTTTTCTGCAAAAGCTCAAAAATTCTTTTTGCTGATTCAACTTTTTCTTTAGCTATGGCTTCATCATACTGTTCATAAGGAACATCTTCACTGACATCCGGGTATCTTGCCAGAGTATAATCCGCAGTAAGTTCAAAAATACGTGTTAGTACCTCATCAGCGACTTTTAATTCCTGAGCTAACTCATCTATATAATGAATTCGTGGAATTTTCTTATCTTCCAAAGCAAATATTGCTTTCAGCAGTTTTTCAACTGCCTGATGGGCGAGAAATGCAGCAATGTCATATCCTTCAATCTCTATGTTTTTTTCAGCCATTTCCAGATCATGCAACGCCTGTTTTAACCATTTCCTTGCTATATCCCTGTTCATTTTGCTACCTCGTATTTTAATCTTATCTATTTATATCTTCATGTCAAGAAAAACATATTAATATCCTTAAAAATAGGTTTTCCTGTTTTCTGTTCCACCTGCTGGATTGTCCGGCATTTCATTCTCTGTTTCTATGTGGAAGCAGTCGTATGATTCCCAATAAGAAATTCATTTTTGGCACCTTTTGCATATAACGCTTGTAATCAACACCAAATTTCTCAATATTTCGCTGGTCTGCTGACAAGATAATGAAGTAGCAGCAAACAATAGCTATAATAGTACTAATCACAACTATCAAATTTTGACCAAAGAAAATATGAGAAAAGAACATCACCATCGCACCTACATACATTGGATGCCGAACAACACCATAAACCCCGCTATCAATGATTTTACTAATACCCTTTCTACGGAGCGTAACTATGGATAGAACAACAAATAACGCACCGATTCCGAGTATTATCCATCCTATAATTATCAATCCTTTGATAATTGGAGGAAATAAATTCATGGCAATAATATTCAGGAAAAAAGTGATTCCTAATATAACCATTAAAATGTTATCTTTTGTCTTTTGCCTCATATTTTATCTCCTGTTTGGTTTCACTCCCTACATCATCCTACTATGTCAAACTTGGCAAAATCAATGACTTTAATTCCTCAATAGAGTGAATAAGATGCATCGGTTTCGCACTCTCTAAGTCTACACGTTTGCCATATCCATAGGTGACACCTACAGAATCGATATGATTCTCATGTGCGCCGTAAATATCATCGGGGTGGTCACCGACCATTACAATTTCACCATTCTGACAACCATCCAACCGGGAGATTGCATAGCTAATGATATTTGATTTTTCAATGCGGGTCAAGTTATAATTACTCCCGGCGACGAAATGGAAGTGTTTGCTAATATCAAAATGGTCCAGTATTCGTTGCGCAAATACTGTAGCTTTAGAAGTCGCCAGGATAAGTTTCTTACCATTTGATTGCAAATCATTCAAAAGTTCAGGAATTCCAGGATATAAGCGATTTTCAAACAGTCCTTTAACAGAAAAATACTCGCGGAAATAAGCCACTGCCTGCTTTGCCTGTGTATTGCTAAACTTGTAGTATTTTTTGAAAGAATCTGGCAAAGGCGGTCCTATGAAATGTATCAAACTATCCAAATCAACTACTGTAATGCCGAATTTTGTCAATGCATACGCAACAGACCTGGTGATACCAATCTTTGGATCAGTAAGTGTTCCATCAAGATCAAACAAAATAATATTATATGTTTTCATTAATCCTCAACTATTATCATTTAAAAATCGCTGCGATCATAAAATCGGAAAATGCTAAAATCCACCACCAGAAATGCGATAGGGTCTCATAGAATCTTCCATTTCATTCCTAAGATTTCTGTCTCGCTGCGGGGTTCGCGGAAATCACTAACAAGGTTTTTACGCATCTCAATCATATTCAAAATATCATATCCCTCAGAGTACGCAAGAACGATCATAGCTATGTTATGAGGCGTACAGGAAATACTGGCGATATCCTGTCCTTTTTCAATCACCCATTTTTCAAAATGGCGAACAAGTGCCTTTGCAACTCCTCGTCGACGTGCATCTGGAATAATATAAAGTTCTCGTGTGAAGTAGAAGTCATCATGCAGTTCCCAGCGCCGAAATCCTATTATCTTATCTGAGGAATCCAAAGCAACGAAATAACCAGTATCATCTCGCCCCAGGTATCTCCTCACCTCTTCCATTGCATCATCAAGTATAAAGGTACCTTCACCGCCTATCATGCGGCTATGTTCATTCCTAAAATTGAGAACCAATTGGGCTAAATTCTCTATGTCTTCTTTAGTAGCTTCTCTAATTCTAATTCCCATTTTCATACCTCCTTTTTTTAGTTTCTGAAAGTACTATCTAATCAAAATCAACTTCTCAATTTCTCGATGATTTCCCCTAATTAACTCAACAAAATAGATGCCCGACTCCAGTTTCCCTGCATCAAAACCAATGCTATGCCTGCCTGACTGTTTCTCTTCCCTTATCAGTATCCTCACCACACTTCCACTCAGATCATAGATCTTCACACTGATTACTGAACTCTGTATCCCTTCTTTTCCTATTCCTGGCAGTACGTACTTGATGTTTGTTTTCCGTTGGAATGGATTAGGGTAACTCTCCAAATACGAAATAGTATTGGTCAAAGGACTATTTTTTTCTTCAACAGCGCCAGGCGAGACAAAAATAATCCACGAGCTTGAATCGCAAAACATACCATCATCTACCTTGACCATCACAGTATCAGTCGTGGGAACAGAACTTGCATAATAATAAGTAGTGTCATGAGCAGATGTATCAACCACACTGTTCACGCTCCAGATAAATACCAGGGAATCCTCTGGATCAGGGTCTTCAGCACGAATACAAAGAAGAAGCACACTGTCCGCATCAATGTAACAAGGCGACGCAGGACTGGATGAAATGATTTTCGGAGGATAGTTGAGTGGGTCGACTTCAATCTCAAATAGTGTCGGCCATAATTTACCTGTTACAAACAGACGGACATTGCTGCTGTCATAAGCAATGCCATTGAGCACGTCACGCCCCTCACCAACTCCACTCGAACTTAAAATGCCTGATAAGTCCAACCATCCAACCACTTCACCTGTCTGAGGTTCGATTATAGCTATCAAATCTGAAAACCAGATATTTGAATAAATCATTCCCTGGATATATTCCAATTCATTTAGATTCTCCACAGGTACCCCTTCAGCAGTAACATCAACATAACCTACTTGCTCATAGGTCTGTGGATCAAGATAATGCAATTTTGACGAACCATCACTCATTATTAAACATGTGTCGTCATGCGTAAGACCCCAACCTGGGGTTGGATAATTGAAACTATCTATTAACTCGAAAGTATCCTGTTCAATATAGACAAAACCTATGTTGTTCAGCCAGGTTAACTGGACGATCGTATCCTTGTACATTGTCACACCCTCACCAAAATAGACATATTCAAGCTCATGTATTTTCAGAATATTGCCTGTTTCTAAATCCACCTTGCGCAATGAGGAATAACCATGACGACCTGTGCCTTCATATAAAGCACCATTTTCAAAAATCAATCCCTGGGTAAAGGCATTTGAATCATGAGGAAAGTCATTAATGACTTCATAACCATATACTGGGATACTATCAGAACCCAATATTTCAAGAAAGCCTGAAGGCTTCGCTGCACTGGAAGTAGACGCCTGGCAAACAACAGCCACATGCCCATGATGTTCTGTCATCTGAACCTGACCAAAAATCCACATGAACACAGTCAATGCTATTGCAGAATCACCAATCATCATACTATTTTACAGACCTACACTCGGATGTCAACTTATTTGTTACACCTTAGCGTTACAACCTATTTTTTAAATCTGACAGTGTAATTCCATATAGTCCCCAGTGCTTCATCTAAAACAAATCCTGCCTTTTTTACTATTTTGATAGTAGTAGCACGCCTACAATATCTGTTCAATAATCTCTGCTGCATTGAGAGCAATAAAAACCTTGCTTAAAACAGGATACAGCTTGTTCAGCATTATTCATAATTTAAACCTCCAATTTTAATCTTCTGCAGTCGAGGACAATTATATCTACCTATTCTTGAACGTCAATGATTTAACATTACTAATTAGAGATTTCTGGACTTTTCCAGAAACCTCTAATAACTTGACATTTTCTTATTATGCATTATATTTATATATATTCCTTAAAAGGAGGTTGTTATGCGTTTATGCTTGATATTTATCATCACCTTATCTGGTTGGGCACACGTACTGAGGATAAACGTGCCTGCACCAGAATATCAAATTTTAGATGGCAAAATCTTAGTAGAACATGGTAGCTATATCAACCCACCTGGCGCTCCTAACCTGCCATGCAGAAACTTAACAATTGCACTGCCACCCGGAGCAATAGTTGAGCACGTAAGCTGTTCTGGCTCAAGGGAAGAACTGACAAGCATCAGTGTGCTACCAGCGCCACCAATACTTCCCATGATTAATGACAACTCAATAAAAACAATTCTAAAATCACACAGAAAACAGTATGAGCAGTTTTATTCCTCTACCCAACTCTATCCTGAGACATTCGGGGTTTTACTATCAAAGGGCGGTCTTAGAAAGTACACGCTCATAAATGTCGCCTGTTATCACTTTGCGTACAAACCTGTATTAAAAAAACTCTACTATACACCATTTATTAATGTTGAGGTACATTATACAATGCCAGCGTCTAATAGCAACAGGGCGAAATTTTGTCAAAAATTAATGAATGACATCACTTTTGATGAAATTGCAAAAGATGCTATATACAACTGGGATGACGTCCAAACATGGTACCATACTGATACACCGCACAGGACAGATGGATATTACATAATATTACCAACCTCTCTTCAAAGCTCTGTAGACAACCTTGTTATCCACAGACAAAACCAGGGCTATAATGTGAATGTTGTCACAAAGGAATATATTGAATCAAACATACCTGGTGATGATCTTCCACAAAAAATAAGAAACTACTTAAGAGACAATATTACAGATATTGAATTCGCATTACTCATAGGATTCTCAACAGATATACCATGGCGCTCAGTAGTTCCGTTCAACAACAATCCATACAGCCCCTGGGGTAGTCCGGATTTTTCTCCTATACCATGTGACCTCTATTATGCAGAATTAACTGATCCTGATAGTTTATCATGGAACAGTGATGGAGATAATTACTACGGTGAAGTGTGGGATGATAACTTCCAACCTGTTGGTGAGGACGACCCTGATTATCATGCAGACATTCATCTGGGACGAATTCCTTATAGTACTCAAAGTACCATAGAAGAAATCTGCGAAAAGATGATAGCCTTTGACAATAATACTGATTTATCTTACAAAACTGCTTCGCTGTTGGCAGGCGCCATATACTATTTTGCAAATGAAAATAATTCTGGCAATTCCCGAATGGATGGAGCCGATTTCACAGAAGAACTTATGAATGATTCAGTCCTTGACCGAACAAATGCTGTCTACCTCTATGAGAAAGCGGGTCTAAGACCATGTCCCTATACGTGCACGGACTCCTTAACAAGAAACAATATAATTGCCTATTGGCAAAATAAGGGTATTATGTATGAGTGTCACCACGGAGGCAATTATGTATATGCGAGAAAAATATGGGCATGGGACGATGGTGATAGTATTCCAGAGAACAATGAAATACAGTGGCCCATCTCTCTTCAAACATCTGATGTCAATCAATTGGATAATAATCATCCTGCTACGACATTCTTGAGGTCTTGCTTGTGTGGTAACCCTGATGTTGATGGTCTTGGTGCTCGACTTTTGCATCACGGTTCTTCAGCTGTCATCAGTAGCTCACGGGTTTGCTGGATGACCTATTCAGATCCAGGTGGTATGCCCTATCACTTTTTCGACAGACTAATGAATGATACGACTTTGAGTAACGGAATTATTGGTACTGCCTATGATATAGCAAGAAACGATTTTATGGATGCAACGGGTTTCTGGCTCCCCGCATACCACTATAATCTCTTTGGTGACCCTGCATTAAGACAGTATGGTAGACTCACCAGTATTGAAGAAGTTGAACAGAAAACAAAAGTTCCATCTTTTGCAGTGTATCCTAACCCCACATCTGGGCTACTTACAATACAACTGCACTCTTCGCAAAAGCAAAAAATTGAACTCGATGTATACGATGAAAGCGGTAGATTTGTCCAGTGTATCTACAATGGCTATATACAAGAAAGAACTAGAGCAATGAATATTAAATTACCTGCCGGCGTCTATTTTCTTAGACTCAGAAATGAGCTCAACACAGAGTTTAAAAAACTCGTCATAGTACGATAACAAAGGTATCAGAACTGCTGAATATATGCTTTTTGACGATCGCATCTTAAATCAATTACACAATAAATGATTTTATCCATCATTTTTTGAACTCTACTAATTCATGAACATTACCAAATGGATCTCTAAACCCTATGTACATACCTGCAGGAAAACTCTCTGGTGTTTCCTGAATTAATTCGACCCCTTTATTCTTGA
>JAGMEL010000160.1 GCA_023128195.1 Caldifarciminota bacterium
AACAGTACAAGAAAGAAAATTTGTATTAACCATCTAAGGGTGTGATGGTTTTTTATTTTTTTTGCAGCCACTTATTTGGTGTGGTTAATCGAAAATCAGGAAACCCTCAGGCTTTGACTTGCTTTATCGTCATTTTTGCGGTATTGATTTCTCCGAGTCTTAGTTCAAAGGCAGCGACAATTGATTTGACACTGGTTCCAGTGAAAGATCTTTTGTACCATTGAGTAATGCCAACTGTATAAGAGTCGACCGCCACTATGTCAGTGCCAGCAATAACCTTATTGAGGACCACAGTTTTACCTGGACCGCCTGGTCCGCCTTCGGTGAGTGCCCTTGTGGCATCGACAATGGTTAAGTCAGGTTTGATGACCGTTGCTAACTCAGCAATTGCCTTGTCCAGGTTGACGTGATGGAGGTGTCCTCTATTCCAGATTAGCCCCATGAGATTTTTTATGCCCAGACTTACACCTGTGGCTGAATGAGATTTAGCAGTAGGAAGGTTAATGAGTTTATCAGCTGACTGAATTGCCTTTGCAATCTTGATAGACTTTAGCTCTTTGCCCTGGGGAATTTCGATTTCAGTAAATTGCCTTTCTTTTGTAAGGGTCAGGAGACTTACTTTCTTTTTATCGATGAGTGCTTCTTCGATTTTGCTTTTTTCGACGCAGAGTTGTGGGTTTTGTATAGTATGATCAAGGATAATGACCTTTGATGCGCCGGCATCTAAACAGAGCTCAACTACCTGTTTTGTGATTTCTGGAGTTGTTGTTGCGCCGCAATCAACATTTGCTGCAAACGATATATTCGGTTTTATGCAAACTCTGTCTCCTTGCTTTATGAATTTGTCGATTCCACCTATTGCATCAAGAGCAGCTTTTACAAGCTTGGTTTTTTCACCGCGTGCAACACCTATAACAGGCCCAGTGATTTCCTTCGCTTCAGTACTGGAAAGGAATCTGGGTAGCAGGGCGACCCCTACAGCAGCACCTGCACTGATTTTAAAGAATTCTCTTCTTGTTATTCTATCCATGATTTGTTCACTCCGTACCCTTAATTGCCTCAGATATGTTCAAGGCAAAAAGCTTTGCGTTACCAAGGGCATTATAAGCTTTCCTTACTCAAACTCGATCATGCCGAAATTATCCGGGTAATGGCCAAATGGAAGTGACCAACACGCTTCTGCGTTGCGAATTCGCGTCTGCAATCTGCGGAAATTAAAACCCCACTTTTCTTCATTAAAAGGTTCAAGTCCTGCTTTAGGAATCTTTATCTCCAGTATCCAGGCATTATCTTCGCGACCGGATTTTATTTCCCAGGGTCCATTCCATTCTGGATTCACAGATCTTTGTCCATCTCTCACACTGCATAAACGATCAAAGACTACACCCTTACTATTAATAATCATTTGATAATAAGTTTCCTTGTCAAAATTACTGTCAAAGAAAAACCAGATATTATCGTCTGTATATGTTGGCCCATCATGTTCAAGTGCCTCAGCAACAAGTCGTGAAAGATCACTCTCAAAACAGCGTACTCCTATATAAAGATTGTCTTTATCATGACAAAGATAGATTTCAGTTTTTTCAGCCGGTGATAATTGACCATCATGACTTCCCAAATTTGAAATTGGCTTTATTTTCTGCCATGCCTTATCATCAAGCTTGCCATCAATAACCAGGGCTGATTTTATTTTTCTAATGTTTTTAAGGCGTTTTATTCCAAGGGTGCTTCTTAAGGTACACACCTTGCCAAATGTAAATGGGTAGACAAGAGCAAATTGAGGTAGAGGAAAGATATCTGAACCATTAGAAATTGTGAAATTAATTTTATATTTCTTTTCTTCTTCTAATCCAATATCCAGGGGGATTTGTCTGGGTGCAATTTTATAATGGGTTGAATCAAAATTCCACATTAGAGGGTGTATTATCGAATCAATCCCAGTATTATTGATCGTCATTGTGCATTTACACGAGATCTTTTTCGATTCATCTTTGACAATGCAATCTGAGAATGTCACAGCTTCTTGTTGTGCCCTTTCTAACGCGTGATAATCGCTACCAGTAAACACATTACGCAAAAAGATATTTCCTTTTTTGATAACCGCAATATCATAGTCCTTGTCTTGTACTGTAACAAAAAGAAAGTGGTAGAAATTTCCTTTTGCCGGATCATTGTCATACATGCCTGCACCAGAGCTGCCGACCACTATCAATTCAGTATTCTCGTTCAAATTACGCATATAAAAATTTAAATGTCCACAAAAAATAGCGCGCACTTGGTAATTATTAAACATATCTAATAATGGATCTGGTATGTTGGTTGCATAGGCGTTGAGGTAAGCCGGGGTGTGGAAGAAAACAAAGATATTGTCTGCGTCCTTATGTTCTTCAATGTCCTGGGTGAGCCACTCTTTCTGCTGCTCATCCATTGTCTGTGCCATTGACCACTGGGTTATTGAATTGTCCAGAACAATAAAATGGCTATTTTTATAATCAAAGGAATAATACGTTTTGGAACCAGTTCTCTTTTCATAAATTTCACGGGTTTTCTCGTTCTGGATGTCGTGATTACCAGGTACAAAATAGAATTTACACGGGAGTCTCTCCACAATATTTAAAACGGTATCCCACTGGGCATGAATAGCTATTGTGTCTTCTGTGTAACCATGGATTAAATTTCCAACATTTATTACAAAATCAGGATGGAGCACTGAAATCTCATCGATGATTTCATCGAAAACACCAGGGATACAATTGCCTGTTCTGTCTCCAACAATCACAAATCTGAAATTCTGATTATCATTCTTTGCAAATGCAAAGACAACAAACATTATTAAAATGAAATACTTCTTCATCATTCCTCCATTGGTTCATTTAAGCACCAGAGCACTGCTTTTTTCATTAAATCCCAATCCGAGCCACGGTTATCCCATTCATCATTAGGAGGAAATCCATCACGGTCACTATTTTCCTCGAATTCAGGATGCGTGCCAATAATAAATACTCTGCCATTTTCATACTCAAATGCTATGATTGCAGGTTGCTTTACGATCTCATACTCACCCAGGATAGCTATATCAGCATTAGCATTTGGTAAGAGCATTGGACCATAACAATAAATAATCCACATAGAATCTAGCTCAAATTGCGTGATCATATGTGTCGAGTCTATGATATTCACTTCGCACATAACGCAATAAGGATAAGGGGCAATATCATTGATAGGACCCTGGGTCGTACCCGGGAATATTCCTAAGGGCGTCATGGGAAGTTGATTACCCTGCCAATAGACCCGTTCTCCAGTAAAATAGGCTCCACCACAAATCCCAATGTATGCTCCTCCATCACTTATAAAATTCTTTATATTCTCCTTACCTCTTGAAGAAATATCCTGAGAATATTGATACATATCTCCACCCGGCATGCACAGGATTTTGAAATTGTCGAGCCCTTCATTATTAATGTAATCTGCTTTGATTAATGTTACTGAATAACCCATCCATTCAAACATGTTCTGGGATGCCTGAATACAATCATCATCAGCACCGTTATCTGAATAAAGGGCTATATCAGATGCCTTAATATCCTGGCAATTGTTGAGCAATAAGAGCGGTAACAAAAAGAACGACCAGTGCATTAACCATTTCATTATTTCTCTCCTTTGGTTTTGCCTGATTTTTTTAAAGTTTTTCTTGGTTTAAGGATTGAATCGACGAATTTGTTTACTTCTGGAGTTAAATATTTCCAATATTCCAGGCAGATCTTTTTTGCTTTTAGACCAGCCCAGTTAGCTGGTAATAATTCCAAAGGCAGCATAGGATCATTTAACGCAATATCAATAAATTCCGCAGTCACTTGAAATCTCTGTGCAAAACATTCTTCTGGGTCGATTACCTTTTTTTTCTTTATTTTTTCCTTATGCGCCGCAAGAAGCAGAGAATATTTCCTTAAAAAATTCATGTATTGTTTTCTCAATCCTTGAATATCCCAAGCCTGTGCTGCTAATTTTTGGGAATCACGCAGCCCAGTATATTTTGCCTCAAAGGTCTCCACGTATTCTGCTACCTTTACCTTATCAAAAAGCCAGGCAAGTTCTTTTTTGAGATCATAGGGCGTAATCCACAGAGACCCACCCAAACTTCCATAACCTATTGCCCGTAATTTTTCTCGCAGGGCATCTCGCAAGCGGCGCGATTTCTCAGGGATATTATATGTAAGAAGCCGCCATTTTTTATCCCATGGTTTGTACTCTTTTTCTAAAGCCCAGTGCTGACCTCCTAACATCCACTCGTTTCCCTTTTTAGTGAGGGAACAATAACTCTCACGACCTATCTTGCGTAAATAAATCAGCCCCTGCTTAGACATGCGGAAAAGGGCAAGGCGTATTGCGTTTTCAGAAAGACCAAGGGGTTTAATGAG
>JAGMEL010000161.1 GCA_023128195.1 Caldifarciminota bacterium
AACAACGTGAAGATTATAGTTGCAGACCGAGCCTTACTTCTTTTATTTCGTATTTTTATATGTCGTTTTATTTTCGACATATGATATTATAACTAATTATAATAAAATGTCAAGAGGGAGTTTTAAGACAAAGAGACGGGGAGACCGGGGGATGCTTTTTAATTCAGGATCATTACTTTTTGAATTCTGGTTTTACCCTGGTTATAAAATCTTATAAAGTAGGTGCCGGATCCTAACTTTTTGTTAATACTATAATCTATTCGATGGGTGCCTTTAGTAAGCTGGCCTGAATAGATTTTTGCTGCTGTTCTTCCTGTGGAATTTATTAAATCAAGATGAACAGCAGAATTGTGCTCGAGAGAAAGTATGATTAATGTTCTTCTGCGGAATGGATTTGGTGTAATTTTTAAAAAACCATCACCAGGTTTAGTTGTTTTTGACTCTTCGATATTTGATGGATTATTTATCTCGATAAGGTTTACATCGGTTGTACCGAGGCTATATGGTGGCTGTGCAGCTGTTGTGATATGAGGTGCGTTTATTGTAGAATATCCCTGAGCAACACGTTCTTCATTTATTACATTCTGGCCCTGATAATCACAGGCAACAGTATCATGACTCATTATCAACATTTTGGGATTAAAATTTAATGAACTGTAGTACCTACCAAATAGTGCATCGATAATAAATATTTTTTGTATATTATTGGGCACTATAATATCGCGAATCTGCTGATTTAGGGAGGGAATATATGGATTGCACTGGATACCGTGTAATGAACCAGGATTATTTATTGAACCATAGTGATTTTTTAAATTCAAGGTTAGAGTGGAAATACTAAGGGTTTTTAATACTGGTACATTTATAAGATAATCACTCATTATACTTAGAATTCGGCTTGGATAGCTGGTTACCCCGTTTACATTAAGTTTCGTAGTATCATAGCCAACACCACCATGATTAGTCCCAAAACAGCGTACTGTGTCTGGATCACTTCCATCGTAGATTGTATAACCAGAACTTGACAACTCGCCATCAGTGCGGTCCCAGATAATGATATTATTTCTTATGAAATTCTGAGCACCAAAATTCATCTGGGTAATACCATTAACAATACAATTAACAAACTCCGGGTGAGTGGACAAACTACTGTTTATGGGATTTACCTTTACACTTATTATATTATTCTCAATAATACCAGGGAAAATTGATTTCCATGCCTCGCCCACATTATTTATTCCAGTGAGTGATTTTATTGACTCATCCATCATTATCTGAACAACAGATTCATTAATAGTGCTTCCTAATGTCGCATTTTCATCAAAGCACTGAATCACATCACTGGCGCGAGAACCATTTATCTTTGTGGTAAACGGGATTTTTGGCGTTGCTATTAGCCCGATTGTCCCTGCACCCAGATATTTCAAAAACCTACGCCTTGAAATATCTTTCATAAAACCTCCAACTTCCCACAAATGGGGTCAAATCTCGACATTGGACAATGCCTTCTGTATTTTATTTTCTGCCTTTGCATAATGCCCTGCTATTTTCTTGTCATGTGCCATTTTTTTCTGTAAACGAAAACGCAATTTGTTCACCGCAGAATAGTCAATACCACCTAATAACCTGCCTATCTCCCTTTGCGTCAAACTACTATATCGGTACAGTAATTCACTTACAATACCGCGTGCAATTCCATTACCAAAACGAACAAGTAATCTTTCCTTGTTAATTCCTAAACCATTTGCAACACAACCAATCACAAAATCAGGCTCAATCACCTCTGCCATCAATCCTCGATACGACGGTTGATCACGCAACGATCCTGTCTCTACATACTCGCTCTTCACACGCGCTACAAAATTATCATCTCCTAAAATTAATCCCTTCTTAAGGTCATTAAATGGACTATCAACATCATGTTTCAAACCATCCGCCATAAACGCACGATACGAACGACGACCACCTACCATCGATAAAACCATATCATAATCAATAAAATCTACAACATCTTTCTTATTAAGATACCCCGGTAAACTACTCCAATGATAGGCTTTGACATACTGCCAGCGCCGCTCGTAATCCAAAGAACCTAACTTACTCGCCCGCACGTAGTTCAAATGAAGATACCGAGATAGTTCAAGTAAGTAATTATCCGCATCAATTAAAAATGCCTTGTATCTTCCCTGATAGAGATGACCACAACGACCATGATGATAATTAAACCAACCGGTATAGCATATATTAAAACGACGCATAAACTCTGAAAGATTGGCGCGCACGGTCTGTACAAGAAGATGAAAATGATTAGTCATCAAGGTATACGCATAGAGCACAACCTGATATGTCTCTAATGATTCGGCAAGCAATACAATAAATCTATGGCGATCATCATCATTAAGAAAAACCTTTTTCCGTTCGTTACCACGACAGGTAATATGATAAAAAGCACCTGGATATTGAATTCTTAGTGACCGTGCCATAATCTTATTATACTCATTTAACTTAATTTGTCAATTGTCGAGATTTGACCCCACTTGTTGTTATTTTGCTGATTTTATTCTACGTATTGTTGAGTAGGTACTATAACCGATTACACAAGTAGCAACAATCCAAAACCAGAATGGTAGGTTATGGCCAAATAAAGCGACATAGGTGAATGGTAAAATGATTATTATACCAAGGATTATACCGAAGGTTCTGACCTGGTTTAAATTTCTGTTTTTTAATCCAGCAATAATTTTGTATATTGAAAACCAAAATGGAATAATACTGGCAAAATATATAATAGCGAAGATTATTGGATTTACACCATAATTTTGCTGGATTCCATTTAGCCAGTTTTCCAGGTATTCAATCATGCGCGAACCGATTTACCAATTCTAAATAATATCGATGTATTATAAATCAAAAGATGATTTGTTTGAAGACTAAGAATTTTGCGAGATATTCTAATCTTTCGAGTTTATAGCGTGCATCATATAGATCAGTGCCAACTGTCACGCAACCATACCGGTGGATAACCACGATGTCATTTTTTTTGATCGCTTCAGTCACTGCCTTGGCGAGTTGTACTGAACCTGGTTTGATATTAGATATAAAATCGACGTCCTTCAGGTTTTTTTCCATATTTGGCAGGGCACCCAGGTTTAATGCTCCGGGCTGTATGCCGATCAAGTTTGTGAATAATGGATGGGCAAGGATAACTGCATTCACATCTTTTCTGCTTTTGTATATACCTAGGTGCATATGTAATTCAATCGATGGTTCTCCTTTTATAACTTTACCATTCAAATCAACTTTTAGTATATCTTTTGGTTTGAGTTCACCCTTACATAACCCTGTTGTTGTAATAAAGATATTTTTATCTACCCTGACGCTGATATTACCATTTGTAGCATAAATAAAGTTCTTTTCATAAAGAACTGCGCCGGTTTTGATTATTTGATCGATATGATCATTTTTCTTCATCCAATGAACTCCTGACCATCCATATATGATCTTAAAACTTCTGGAATTTTTATCTGTCCATGCTTTGTCTGATAATTTTCTAATATTGCGATGAATACCCTTGGTGTGGCAAGTCCCGAGCCATTCATTGTGTACACAAAATCAACATCCCCTTCATTTTTGCGATAACGGATATTTGCCCTTCTTGCCTGATACTGTTCATAAATGCTTACTGATGATACCTCAAGCCATTCTTTCATTCCTGCAGCATATATTTCAATATCATAGGTTTTCGAAGATGCAAATGTCATATCGCTTGTGCATAGAACCTTTATCCGATAAGGAAGACCGAGTAATTTTGTCGCCTCTTCGGCATCACTCAATAATTTCTCAAAATCTTCATAACCATTTTCAGGTTTTGTATATTTAACTAGTTCAACCTTATTAAATTGGTGAACTCTTTTAATACCCCTTACATCCTTACCATACGACCCAGCTTCCCTTCGGAAACAAGGTGTGTATGCTGCATAACAGATCGGAAGTTTTTTTTCGGGAATGATTTCATCACGGTGTATATTAGTTAATGGTACCTCTGCAGTTGGGGATAGATAAAAGTCATCATCACGGCATTTATACATATCGTCTTCAAGTTTTGGCAGCTGTCCAGTACCGTAGAGACAATGGGTTGGATTAAGAACCGGAGGGAAAATTTCGATATAGCCGTGTTTTTTTGTATGCAGATCCAGAAAGAAATTTATTAATGCCCGCTCCAATTTTGCGCCAAGCCCTTTATATAAAATAAAGCGCGAACCGGAAATCTTTGGTGCTCTTTTGATATCCAGAATATCCAATGCCTCTGCTATTTCCCAGTGTGTTAGCACATGGAAATCAGATTTAGGGGGTTCTTTTAATCCCCGGATAAATTGATTTTCTTCACTACCTTTGCCAATAGGTACTGATTCATGAGGAATATTCGGTATCCATTGTACTGCCTTAGTAAATCTATCCTCAATTTCTCTTTGTTTTTTTTCTGAATCCTTAGTGGTGTTTGAAAGGTCCCTTGCTTTTTCCATGAGTTCTTGGGGATTTTTGCCCTGTTGTTTTAATTTACCTACTTTTTCCGATATTTCGTTCCGTTCTTTTTTTAGATTCTGAATTTTGGTTATGCCCGTGCGTCTTAGTTTATCTAATTCAATAATTTCGTCCAGATCAAGATTCTCGCTGCGGTTTTTTACTGCCTGGCGAATAATCTCAGGATTTTCTTTTAGCAATTTTAGATTAATCATCTGGGTATTATATTCTTTTTCCCTTGAAAGTCAACACGCACAAGAAAGTAATGTTTATGCATATTTCTTTTCAAAAATGTCTGATAAATCCCGTTAGAAATAAGTTTCTAAACGGGATAAATCGGTGACAGCGGTTGAAGCAACATAATAGGTTGCCAATCATTGACATATACACATATTTAGGTAAAATAGAATATGGAGTTGAAATACGGTGAAAATTCAGTCAATTTCGGAATTTTGAGAGAAAACTTATTGGGAGAATTAAAGCCCATAAATAATTCAATAAAACCTTTAAATGAACTTCTTAAAGAAAGTATTGTAAACCCTATTGGTAAACCTCGTTTAGTCGATTTATTGCGTAAAAATAAGCCGACTGATTTAGTCATTATTGTTTCTGATATTACCCGCTCCATAGCAAATTATTCTAAGATTTTGGAATTTTTGGTGGAAGAAATTATTGATGCAGGCATTGATGAGAAAAACATTGAATTTATGGTCGCATTAGGGACCCATAAAAAACACATTGAAGAAGAGAATAGACAGCTTTATGGAAATCTCGTTACAGACTTCCTTTTTTCCTTTCACGATTGTTATAATAATTTCATTTCTATAGGGAAAACTAGTACTGATCTGGAAGTACAGGTGAATAAACGGGTCAGAGATGCAGATTTTGTAATTGCAACAGGTAGGATTAATTTTCATTATCTGGCGGGCTTTTCAGGCGGTAGAAAAACAATCTTGCCTGGTATATCGTCGTACGAGACTATAAGAGGAAATCATTGTAAACTGAGGCGTAATGGTGTTGTTTTTGGAGAAACTCAAGACAATATTATTTCCCAGGAAATGGATGAGGCAGCGCAGCTTTTTGGTGTTGATTATTTGTTGAATGTTGTGGAGACGCCAGAAAAGGAGACTGAACAAATTTTTTGTGGGGATTCTGTATATGCCTTTGAACAAGGCGTAAAATTTTTCAGAGCCCGACGAACTTCAAAAATTTCTCAAAAGGCAGATTGTGCAATTGTTTCACCAGGTAATTATGTAAAGGATAAAACATTTTTCTTTAGCCATAAAGCTATAAATAGTGCAGTAAATGCGGTTAAAA
>JAGMEL010000162.1 GCA_023128195.1 Caldifarciminota bacterium
TTTTTAAATTATATGCTTGAAAATAACCTTGATGAACTTTTAACGTATCCTGAAGAAAAGATTGAAGTTGGGGGACACCGTGCTTTTATGACGGCAAAGATACTAAAGGATTACAAGGTATTTGTGCTTTCTGATTTAGAATCAAAAACTCTTGCACAAATGCATTTTATTCCTATTAAGAATTTAGATGAAGGTATTAGTCAAATAAGAAAAGATTACGGTGAGGAATTTAAGGCTTATATATTACCTGACGGTCGATCTGTATTACCGGTAATAGATAAAAGATGGTAGATAAAAGATGAAAGATGGATGATATAAGATATAAGATGGTAGATGGAAGATGGAAGATAGATGATGGGATTTTGGATTTAATTATTTGTATTTTGGTATTGTTTAGTATTTAGGATTTAGAAATTAGGGTTTAGCCGAGCATGAGTGAGGCTTATAGGTAAGGAGGTTTGACATGATGCAAACATTGAGGAAAAAAACAAAATATGTTTTGATTATTGCCCTTATAGGTTTTGCAGGTTTAATATTTTTTCAATGGGGTGCCAATGTAAGCGGCACCAAGGAAGAGCGGAAAACAGATATCGTAAAGATAGATGGTATTCCTGTATCATATACTGAATATTCGAGATTTATTCGACAAAAGGAACAAGAAATCAAAGGAATCTCCCGCGATGAGATTTGGAACTTGATGCTTGAGGAAATCATGTGGAATAATTTGATAAAAAGGGAGAAGATAAGAGTAACTGACGAAGAAATACTGGCAGTTATCAAACATAATCCTCCTCGAGAAATCTATGAGTCCGAGTTTATGAAAGGTGAAAACGGAGAATTCGATTTTAATAAATACTATGAGCTATTAAGAACACCTCAGAGTCGTGCCTGGCTTTTAGAATACGAATACAATTTGCGACGGCAATTACCAAAAGAAAAACTCCGTTCTTTGCTATCAAGTTTCGGTTGGATTTCACCTTATGAAGACAGTTTGATCATTGCTGGTCAGACGAATAAATATGATGTCTCATATCTTATGATGCCCCTGTTTCGTGCGCGTAATTTATTAGAGATATCTGAAGATGAAACAGGGAAATACTATAATAATAACCGGGAAGAATTTATAAATCCGGAATTAAGAATTTTGAAATTTGTTTTTTTTGAAAGAAAACCATCGCCTTATGATACATTGGAGACGAGGGAACGTATACAGGATTTTAATGATCGAATTGAGGAGGGTGAGGATTTTCTTGAGGTGGCTAAAGAGGTTTCAGATGATACTGCTGTTGTGAAAAGTTTTGAAGGTAAATTAGGACTCAAGCCTTATTTAATGAATGTATACAATGAGTTAAAAAATGGCGAAATGTCGGATATAATACAGGCTCCACATGGATTTGAGATTATAAAAAGGATACGTAAAGGATTGATTTATAAAGTGAAGGTAGATATTGAAGTTTCGCCGACAACAATTGGTGAAATATATGATGAGGTCATGTCGTTTAAGGAAATTGCACAAGAGATTGGTTTTGATTCGGCTGGCGCAGAAGTCGATTTACAGGTGCGTAAAACGTACCCAATGAATAAAGATAATGTTTCGTTCCCGGTGCGTAATACAGAAGGTTTAGCGGCGTATTTATCAAAGGCAAAGACAGGGGAAATTGGAGGTCCGTTCAGCAGTATCGGTGGCTATTATCTTTTTTCTCTTGATTCAATAATTCCGGAAACCCACCCAGTATTTGAAGACATCAAAGTGAAAATAAAGCATAGAATGGAAAAGGAAAGAGTAGTGGAAATAATAGCAAATTGGCTCGATAAAGTTCATGATCAATTAGCGGTTAGTAAAACAATGGAAGCGATTGTATCTGAGGATACTGTTATAGTATTTCGTGAAATGAAAGATTTGACATTAATGCAGATACAGACTGGGCTGGGGCATGAATTTGCCGGAGTCGTTGCGACCTTAGGTACTAATCAAATCTCTCAACCCTTAATTTTAGATTGGGCTGGTTATATTATCCGTTGTGATCGAAAGGAAGTTAACCCGTTTGATTCTACAATGGTAACCTTCCTTCAGATGAAGAGGCAAGCGCGTCTGATAGCACTAACTGCGGATATATTCACACCAAAGAAGATAGAAGATTATAGAGACGAATTCTTCGAATAAAGAACTATAAAAGCAGTATCGTCCACCTAAAGGCGGACTCGCAGGATCAACCGCCTTGGGCGGTTTTGCAGGAAACGCAGGATCATCCCGCCATTAAACCATGGCGGGATTCGACCATAAATACTTAAGATAAATGGCAAGTCCCGTAGGGACGATACTGCGAATCCTGACCAGAGGTCAGGAGGATACTGCAAGTTCCAAATATTGGAACGATACTGCGAGTGAAACGATACTGCAGTTATTCTACAAAGTATCCCAGCAGTCCTTTTCCAATTGCTACATCAGGTATTTCTTTGATGAGTATTTTGAAATCATAACACCAGGATTCTCCTAACTGGTTAAAGGTAAATATAGCTTCCCAGCAGTGCAGATCGCGGTTAAGGCCTAAACTGTAATCTACCAACTTTCTATTCTCCCAGTCATAGCGTGCAGAGTAGGAGATTGACCAATTGTGTGTTGGTTTAATCTTGCCGTTGAACCATATTTGATAGACGCCGTCCTTTGTATAACTTTGATTTAAGTTTAATGAGAAAAAAGTAGTTTCTAATGCCGAGGTATTTATTATTTTATAGGTATATTCTTTATCATAGGGGTTAATTGATCCTCTTAGTTGTGATGTTAATTTTATTATCGGTTTGGGAAAAGGATTGTATGGTAGTTCCATGGAAAAAGATATTGGCGATAAAGAATCGGTAATTAAATTATACCCGCTATTTATACCTATCTGTGCGAGAATTTGTTTCTCATTTTTTTCGCCAATCTTTGCTTCAAATACCTGATCGAATCCAAAGCTCAGATTATTCGCTTTGGAAAACTGGGGGATACCGTTCACCTGTGGGAATATGCCAAAGTCAAAATCTGGTGTATACGAGTAGGATATTTTAGGCAGAATTTTGTGCAGTATACCATGAATGCCCAGCAGATTAATATTAAATATGCGAAAGAAATTCGTGCTTGCTGTAGTCCCGAAAGAGTATCCGAATCGCAGGGGCATTTTATTGCCTGCTGTATCTTCATCAAATACTGCGAGGTCGAGATTTACTCTCGGCGAAATTGTAAAAAGGTTAAATATGTTTTGCTGCATTGTTGGAGCCGTGTTCAAATTAGCACCCGTGACCTCGTCTTTTTCTTGCGGGGTGATTGAGCGGTTGCGATTGATATGTCCTGAAAAGGAATAACTTATCAGAGAAAATAACGTTTTTGACGGGGTTATTAATGTATAGTTGGGAAATTTCTCCGTGATGGTTGAATCCGCAAATGTTTCTTTTCTTTCGTATATTACACTATTTTTAAAACCAGCAATAGTACGGCTGATCGTTGCCTGCGAAGTGATCTCTTTTTTTAACCAAAGAGCTGTTGTTTCAGCATAATCCTGTTGATAAGTATTATCGCTTAGATATTTTATATCACAATTAAAACTTGAACCAAAAAGAAAATATTCTGAGTTGTTGCGCGCTTGTATATTAAATCGCTCGCGTTTTCTATCAGTTTCTTTTATATAGGAACCATAAATATTACCTTTTGTAAAAGGTGTAAAATTCCAGACACCCTCAATTTGTGGCATTATCCCCTTTTTTTCCATTGCATCAACCTGGAGTGTTATATCGGCATAATCAGAAATCACGAAGTAATAGGCAAATCCCCGGATGTACTTGCCGAGATCACGAGAATTACCTAGTCTAAACGGTAGAAGTCCTGATTTCCTTTGTGATGATATTGGTACAAACCAGAATGGCGCTGCAAAAACCGGGATACCCTGAATGTACAGAAATATTGGTTGGGCAATGACCATGTCGCCAAGATAAACTTTCATTTTTGGCGAATAAAAGTAGTAGTGCGGTGGCGAGTCACTGCAGGTTGTATATTTGCCTGAATATGCATTCACAGTATGTTCATCAATCCAGTAAAGTTCTTTGCCTTCAAGAAAGCCCTTGTCAATTTGGGTTTTGCCGTTGGTCATTAATGCCTTTTTAGTTTCAATATTATAACGAAGGTAGTTGCCTCTAATAGAATCATCCATCTGTTTTAGATGACATGTGCCGAATGCCTCTAATTGATTGGTTTCAATATGATAATATGCACTGTCAGATAATAAATTTATATCCTGATAGCTAATGAATGAAGAGTCATGTAGTATTATGATCGATTTTTCAAGATCGTAGATGATTTTTTTTGCGCTGTACTGAACAACGTCTAAGGAATCTATCCGTACTGTATCTTGTTGGGATTCGAACCCCGGTTCCTGTGACAGGATGAGGAGTAAGACGAGGCTCATTCTTTCAATATTTCTTTATAACTATCCAATACAACCTTATAATATTTTAATGCCTTATCTTCATCTCCTAAGGCTTGATAAATATCGGCTAAACTTTCATTAAGAGCAACTAATGTATCTAAATCAGCAGC
>JAGMEL010000163.1 GCA_023128195.1 Caldifarciminota bacterium
TCTTTTTGGCGCTGGCATAATTCAAGTGCTTGATTATAGTAATTTATGCTCGATTCATACCCACCTTTTTTTATTGCAAGATCGGCAGATTTCATCAGGAATTCAATTGCCTTTTTGTAATTTTCTGCCTGCAGGTAATGAAAAGCCGCCTGTTCTTCAAAACCCTGGATGCGACGGTAGTAATCAGCGAGATGCGAGTGTCGATTCTTTTTATCCGGGATCAGATTATATATTTCATTGTGAAGGAGCGGAGATGTGAAAATATAATTTTTAAAACATTTTATTAAAAAGGACCGTTTTACAAAATAATCAAATAGGTGTAAATTCTTTTCATCTACGGGTAATTCATCGGGATTTATTTCGACGCCGGCAATAACGAGGTTAAAGAGAAATTCTTTTTTATCGTCATCTAAGAGTTCAAGTTTTCTTTTTATTATTGTATTAAGATCATGAAAAGGTAAATTAAAATTAGCGATAGTTGTTTCGCCGCGATACCCATTATAGAGATAAAGCATATTTTCGTCTTTATATAACTTAAGATATTGTGAGACATGAAAAGAGGTCGTAGGTGGCAAACTTATTTTTTCACCGGTCACATCTTCAACAAGATTTTCCAGTCGCTTTTTTTCGATATTCCTTAATTCAAACTCTTTTAGCCCGGAAATATTGACCTGCGATATAGCTGAGGAGAAGATGAAACAGATATTTTCCTTAGCTAATTTTTGCATTAATCGTTGAATAAAATTGACTGAAGAGGCGTCCATATTTTCAACATCTTCGATGATTATTGCTACGGGTTTAGCCCAGGATATACGTTTAACGACATCAGCAATACTGTCGGAAATAATTTCAACCCTTGTTTTGATTCCCATTTTTGCTAAAATTGATTCTTCCTCATTTAGTTCCAAGAAATCTAAAATAGATAAGTAGGATGTACCGATATCCATAATCCCTAACTTTTTTAGTTTCTCCTCGATGGTTTTCTGTTTTTCTCCAAGGTTCTCAATGTTGTAAACTTCCAATATTTGAGTGACGATGTCGGTAATTGGTTTCAGTGTTCGACCGATATTGTAAGAAGGACAAAATGTTCGATAGATTTCTTTTTTATCCCAATCAGCAGCCAGTTGATTAAGAAAAACAGTTTTACCACTTCCTTCATTGCCTACAACCAGAAGTGCGTTTGAAACCCTCAAAAGATTTTTCAAGGATTCGATCTTGTTCTTTCGATAGATAATTAACTTTTCTGTTTTCTGCTCAGGGAATTTTATCTCACTTAATGCATTATCAAGTCGACACACAAGAATTTGACTGGACATACCTTCTATCGAAAGCATACCAAGTGATGTAATATCATAATCTTCAATCGTTTGTTGTTCAACCTCTTCAGATATTAATATTTCACCAAATTTGGCAATTTTTGAAAGACCTTTGGCGAGTCCAATAAACTGAGAAAACCCAAACCGCGCTTCAGGATAAATTTCTTTCATTTTCAGAAAGCAGGATAGGATATTAATATTGTTAGTTCGACCAATGATTGAATCTTTTTCTGTTTGGATAACGTAACTGGAAAATCTTTCAATTGTTGTTATAATATCGTAGAATTTATCTTTTGGTAAATTACGAACAAAAATATTTAAATAATAGTCCATACGTACTCCAGAAATAAAAATTTATGCCCCATGATTATCATTGTTAGGTAGAATAAATGGTC
>JAGMEL010000164.1 GCA_023128195.1 Caldifarciminota bacterium
CCACCATCATATCGATGATAAAGTTTCCCACTATCTGGGATATATGTATCAGTGTTTTCTTCAATCTGTACAGTAATACTAGTAGATTCACCAGGTGGTATTATCTCAGGTAAACCATCAGGGAAATCAATATTTAAAAGCGGTGGCAGCATTGCAAGATCAGGATTACCCCATAAAGCACCCCATTCAAACATTTCATATTTTGGATAACTCCAAAGACCATTGGAATACATCTCATATAAAGCCCATTGATGAGCCTGACCTTGTGTATAATCTCCAGATGTAACACATGTTGTAAAGAAATAGTCCAAAGACTGACTTGAACCATCATAAGGACCATTCCATCCAGGGCAACCAAGTGCAACTTTTGTTGAACCAAGGAAACCAACGCCTCCTTTTTTAAGCATTGCCTGACCAATGTTTAAATAATCAGTATCTGAGTTACTACAAGCATCTGCAAATATAATAGCTGGATAATTATCATTAAGTGAGTTACAGGTTGCTGTATCTACAAAAGCCTGCGAAGGATAACACTCGTAGCATGCTGTTGGTGAGCCGTGACCAGCCCAGTTAACAAATGCGTATGTACCAGATGACCAAACAGATAGTACATTAGCATAGTTAAGATCATAGTCACATGGAAATGAGGATTGTGCTTGTTCATACATACGTGTCATAGTCCAATCGTTCATCCATGGCTGATCAACCTTTTCCTCCATGAGAACTGCATTATCAGTATCTGACCAGAAAAAAGCACCAAGGAGTAAGATATTTTTCTTAAAAGATACATCACTGTTTTGTTCATAATCAACAGATTTCTGACAAATATCAGATACAGTTGCAGGATCACTCCAAGGAATCCTTCCAACGTTTACCTCTGCGGTAAAATCAATAGGATCAGAACCCTCTCCATAACGATGATCTCCATCTGCATCCCAAGATTGACTATCAGGAAGGGACAGTTCTGCATAATAGTAATCAGTCTCTGGTTTTCCATATCCTAAATCTTGCCAACAACGACGCATGGGCACATCATCATAATGACCTACAAGGAGTACATCCTCAATACCCCATTCACTTGAAGGATATTTATCTCTTAGAAAGTTCCTCATATTTTCAGCTAAATCATAGCCTCCGCCATAGTTTGAATTAATCCAAGAAGTAGTCACAACATTTACACTTCTGCCTTTAGCTTCTTCCCAATTTACCAATTGAGTAACTGAAGAAGTAAGCGAATCAAGTGTTATTATAACAAAGTCATAGGTATCTCTACCAGCAACATCTTTTGGGTACCATTCTTTTGCTTGTTCATAGTTAAATATTATTTTTTCTGCAATTTGTTCTTTGTTTTCAAGTTCATCAATCATCACATCATCCATTGAAAAGCCATCTTGAAACTTATAAATCACATTTACAGTTATTTCTGGATAATAAGTTAACTCACCTGATAATGGACTATAAGTAAAAGGATTAACTCTAACATCTACTAAATTATATTTTCTAAAACCAGCGGTACGAACAAACTCTACAACAGAAGAAGGATAAGGATCATTACTACCGTAAACCTCATCATAATTCTCATTATACGTTTTTAAATCATTCTGATAAATCTCAGGGTTCTCTTCACCTATCACTCTTGGTTGTGGAACAGGTTTTATATAAAAATTCCCAGGGATAATAACTCTATCAGAAATATCAAATGAAACATCAACAACCTCAGATCCTGGTGGAATAGCAACAGAAAATATTTTTGATGGTAAATTTGGTTTACCAGAAATTTTTAAACGACCAAAGTCTTCAACAAATATTTCATATCCTTGATCTGTATTTTTTATCTCATATGTTCCTACAGGGATGGTTACACTAATTGTACCATCTTCAATATCTAATAAATTATTTTGTCTATTTTCATTTGAACTTGCTCCAGCAAGAACACTGCCAATCATTAGCATGCATACTAAAATCCCTACAATTTTCTTCTTCATAATGTTTTTCCTTCCTAAGAGCCCATCCAATAATTCTGCATG
>JAGMEL010000165.1 GCA_023128195.1 Caldifarciminota bacterium
ATGCATCCTGGTGGGATAATGGTTCAGCTGCCGGTGTTAACGCTGCGATCAATTCAGGTGCATTTCTGGTCCAGCACAGGGATCATGGTGGCGAAACTGGTTGGGATGAACCATCATATCACAATTCTGATTTAGACAATCTTACCAATACCATGTTCACCTTTGTTTTTTCGATCAACTGTCTAACTGGAAAGTACAATTGGTCTAGTGAATGCTTTGCAGAAAAGTTTCACCGAATTGAATATGGTGCTTTAGGAGTGAATGCCGCTTCTAATGTTTCTATGTCATTTGTTAATGATACCTATGTTTGGGGAATCTATGATTGTCTCTGGTCAGAATTTGACCCAGGTTATCCTGCGTTTGATATGACTGGTTATGATAATTTAAGACCCTGTATGGCAATGACCTCTGGTAAGCTTTATCTTCGGACATCATGGATGCCTGATTCTGCTGGTGCTGGTGCATATAGAGAATGTACCAATCATTTGTTTCACCATCACGGCGATGTCTTTAATACCCTCTATTCAGAAATACCGCAGAACCTTACAGTAAGCCATGCTCCAACATTGCCTGAAGGTCAGATATATTACACGGCTACTGCTGACGATAGTTCAGTCATTGCTTTAACTGTTGACGGCGAAATCATCGGCGTTGCTGAAGGAACTGGCAGTCCGGTTAATATTACTATCTCTCCTCAAGTAGAGGGCGATACAGTTCTCGTTACTGTAACTAAGGCAAATTATTATCGCTATACTGCGGACGTACCTGTTGGTTCAGGTGGAACTACAGTGCCCAATATTGTTTTAGTGGGAACTGAAGTTGTCGGCGGGAATAATAATGGTATGCTTGACCCAGGTGAGAGTGCAGGAATTGTTTGTATCATTGCAAATACAGGTTCTGATTCTGCAACAAACACAACAGGCACATTACGAACCACTGATACCTACCTTACAATAACCGACTCAACAACCGATTATGGCACATTACAACCTGGTGATACAGTAGATAATAGTTCTGACCCATTTGAGGTAACTGTTTCATCATCTTGTCCAGTTGGTTATGATGTTGACTTCGATCTTTATATAGTTTGTGCAGAATCATCCTGGACAAAGAATTTTACTCTAACCGTTGGTATACCTGGTCTTGATTATGCAACCCATGATTGTGGCAATGTCAGATTGACTGTAACCCGTTATGGCGCTATCGGTTATATGGGTACTGGTCAGGCAGGTTCAGGTTTCTGGTACCCGATGTCAAATGGTAGCCATCTCTATTACGGTGGTTTTGCTGCAGGTATGGATGCCAACTATTGTGTTGACCGTTACATGGGACCAGTCAACGATGATACTGATTGGGAAACAACCACAATTCCTGATGGTATGGTGCGAATGTTTGAGCCGGGTCCGAATAATATTGATGAGTATGCAACTGCACGCTATGATGATTCAAGCCATCCATCACCCAAGGATCTGGTTTGTGCCCAGCATTCCTGGGCATGGGATGATGCTGGGGCAAATGACTTTGTGATTATGAAGTTCACCTTGCACAATGAAGGAACAATGACGATCAGTGATCTATATGCCGCGGTCTTTATGGACTGGGATGTTGGTGACTATGCGAACAATCAGGGTTCTTCAGAGACTTCGCGTAATCTGACCTGGATGTATGAAAATACGCCGTATGTAGGTGTTGCGATATTGGATCCTCCACGCTCAACCCCGGCAGTAAACCTGGCACTGATTGATCATGATTTATATGTTTATCCTACTGGCTTGCCTAACGACAGTATCAAAATTAAGTTCATGAATGGAACATACCAGAATGCCTCTTCTAATCGTCCTTATGACTGGTCAACATGCAACTCTACAGGCCCGTTTACATTGGGTCCTGGAGAAACGGCAATTGCGGCATTTGCGATCATTGGTGGTGATGATGTAGGTGATTTACAGGCGAATGCGGATACTGCTTATAACCGTTATTGGAACTGGCCTGGTGTTGAAGAAATGCCTTCTCCTGCTTTGGTGACGGATATCAAGGTGTATCCTGTGATTTCACGTGGTCGTCCATATACATTGCAGTATGGTTTTGTTAATGAGACATCGGTTCGGATTAAAGTTTATGATGCATTGGGTCGGCTGGTTGAAAATAAGAATTATGGTATGTTGAATGGTTCAGGTGACCTTTTATTAAATCTAAAGTTTCTGGCACAGGGTGTTTACTTTGTTAAAGTTGAGGCTGGTAATAAAACAAGTACTTCAAAGATAATCTGGCTGAAATAGAGAACACGGTGCTGGAAAGTGTTTTAAAATCCAGCATCCTAACTCTAACCTTTAGACCAATTTTATGGATATTTGTGTAAAAAAAGGAGGTGATAAAACATAAAATAATATAGGGCTATTAAGGTTTAAACCATAAACATAAAATCATTAAGATTTTTTTAACCTTAACCCAATAATAAAAGCAAATCAACAAAGAAAGGAGATAAAATGAATAGAAAAATGCTTCTCGCCATCGGGCTAGTAGTAACATTATGCTTAGGATCTGCAGACCTTTATGGTGTGATAAGCGGAGGCACAATCCATCAATTTACACCAGCACCTTATGAAAATGCAAACTGGGTTTACTTTTCTAATGGGATAAAATTTAGTACTCAAAACGGTGAACCAGTATTACCAAAATCTTTAAGAGTAGAAAAATCAGATTACTATATTGTTCATTGCAAAGGATCTGTTTATCCGGAATATGTCCATAGAATCGAAGCGATCGGAGCCAAGGTATACTCTTATATTCCCAATAATTCATTTTTAATAAAAATGAGTGAAATCACAAAAAACGAGGTTGAACATATAGAATTCATTGATTGGATTGGAATCTATCAACCCGCATATAAGATTTCTGGACAGGATGATTTTAAAACACTACAGGGTGTCCGAAAAGTAACGATTTTACTATATCCTGATGCTCAATTTGATGGTGTTATAGGTTTCTTAGAGACGATTGGCGCAAAGATTACTGATACTGCTGAAAGCAAATGGGATAAACTCATCATTGCTGAGGTTGACCTTTCATCAGTTCCTGAGATTGCAAAAATCGAAGAAATTAGTTGGATTGAACCCTGGCACAAAACAGAATTACACAATAACAATGTCCAATGGATTTTACAGACTGCTTCATCAGGAAATCGCCGGGTCTGGGACATGGGTATTACGGGTGATGGTGAATTAGTAAGCACCTGTGATACTGGAATACGAACCTCACACTATGCATTTCGAAACACATCAACTGGCTGGATCACAACCTGGGGAGATTATCCTTCACACCGAAAGATTATTGCATATCAACCCGCAAATAGTTCTGGCCCTGGGTATGCTGATTTTGGCGATGAAGCAATGAATTCATATCATGGCACCCATACTGCAGGCACTGCGTGTGGTAATGACGATATAATGGGTAGTCCGAGCGGCCGTGATGGTCTGGGAATAGATAGTCGCATCTACTTTCTTGATGGAGGTGGTTCAAATGGTGCTGTGTATCATTATTCTAATCTGAATGACCTCTTTATCTTACCATATAATGGTAATGCTGCAGGTAGTGTAAAATTTATATCTAATTCATGGGGAAGCAGTCTTAATGGTGCATACACTACATCATGTGCCCAGGTTGACCAGTTTATGTGGGATCATAATGATTTCTTAGCCTTTTTCTCAACTGGAAATTCGGGTCCGGGATCAGGAACTGTCGGTTCACCAGCTGCGGCTAAAAATTGTGTCTCAGTCGGAGGCTGCCGCAATGCCAGTAATTATCAACTAATCTACAACTCATCAAGTCGTGGTCCAACACAAGACGGTCGTTACAAACCCACAATTATTGCGCCTGCCCAAACTGTCTATTCTCCCAATGGCGCCGGGGATACAGGATACTGGGGATTACAAGGAACGAGTATGGCATCTCCTGGTGCTGCTGGTGCCGGTACTCTTGTGAGACAGTACTTTTCTGATGGTTTTTATCCTACAGGAGTTGCAAATCCAACAGACTCACTCGCACCTTCTGCGGCTCTACTCAAGGCAATGCTTGTTAATTGTGCAGACCCATCAATAAGTGGATATACTAATGTACCCAATAATAATATTGGTTGGGGCAGAATAGACCTTGACAGTGTCTTATACTTTTCTGGAGATACAAAGAACTTAGCAATCGTTGATGAAGAAACAGGGCTTTCAACAGGTCAATTTGTCGAGTACACCTATAGTGTTAACTCAAGCTCGGTTCCGATCAGGATTGCTCTGATCTGGACTGATTATCCAGCAACTGCTGGCGCTGGCATAAAACTCATTAATGACCTTCATCTTACAGTAACTGATCCTGGTGCTAATGAGTACAAGGGTAATGTCTATTCAGCCGGACAATCAGTGACCGGTGGTTCTTATGATATACTCAATGTTGAAGAATGTGTGAGAATAAATTCACCGGCAACTGGTTCCTGGACTATAAGGGTTGACGGAAATAATTGCCCTTACGGACCACAACCATTTGCCCTTGTTGTCACTGGCGATTTAGCAACTGCAACACAGCCAGATGTCGTATATGTATCTAATATAATAGATGACAGCGCAGGTAATAATAATGGCAGAGTAGACCCGGGAGAGACTGTATACATCACAGTCACTTTGAGAAATGATGGCAGTGTTGACGCAACGAGCGCCACCGGAACATTAAGAACATCTTCCTCTGATATTACATTAATCGATTCTGTTGCAAGCTATGGCACAATCTCAGCAAATGGTGGAACTGCTCAGGGAACTTTCCAGTTCAGTGCCTCGGTTTCAACGCCACAAGGAACAGTAGTTCCGATGACAGTACATGTTGAAGCCAATGGTGGCGCCTATACAACCAACTGCAATTTCCAGATTATTGTTGGACTGCCCAGATACGACTATGTTGACCACAATATTGGAAACTGCGTGCTCACTGTCACAAAACACGGTTCGATCGGCTATCTGACTATGAATTCTCAGGGGAGCGGCTTTGTCTACCCGATCTCCGGAGCCAATCAACTCTTCCACGCTTCAATGAGTCTTGCCAATGCGCCAGACTATGTAATGGATCGTTTCTTTGAAAATGAAGGTCCCACCCCCAATAATACTGACTGGCTCGTCACCACAGATCCTGATGGTCGATGTTGGAT
Source organism: Caldifarciminota bacterium (assembly GCA_023128195.1). Classification (GTDB taxonomy): domain Bacteria; phylum Hydrothermota; class Tepidihabitantia; order SM23-42; family SM23-42; genus SOIY01. Next base: position 5,186 of record JAGMEL010000165.1, read on the forward strand.
CGATTCTATAACACCAGCTGTCTCAGACCAGGAATCATGGGCAATGTTCAGCGACTCTGGTTATACATCTCCAAAGGGTATAATTGTAACACAACACGGTTATGCCTGGAGCGCAGCCGGTTACGATGATTTTGTGATAACCCGATTTGAAGTGAAAAATGCCGGGGCGAGTGCAGTATCAAATATCTATACAGGTGTAATCGCTGATTTTGATATGGGGAATTCCTCCCAAAATAGAGGAGGCACTGATCAAACCAGAAGGCTTGCTTATGAGTGGGAGCCGGCAAATCCTAATGTTTATGTTGGAGTTAAACTCCTTAAGCCGTATACAGCAGCTAATGTTAGCATGTTAGAGAATCCTGTTTATATATATGATGTATGGCATGATACAACACTGTACAAATTCTTAAATGGAACATTAACTTTCCCATCAGGACCATCCAATACAGACTGGTCAGTAGTCGTCTCAGCAGAATCATATATACTGAATCCCGGAGAAACTCAAGAAATTGCATTTGCCTTTGTCGGCGGCTCATCATTAGCCAATCTACAGGAAAATGCTGATTCTGCCCAGAGCATCTACGACCAATATTTCGCAGTGTTAGAGAATACAACCCCAACAATTAGCGAATACAATATCTATGCCCCTTATCCAAATCCATTCGATAACAAAACCTGTATAACATTCAGTTTGTCTAAACCTGAACACGTGAAAATTATGGTTTACAATGCGGCTGGTCAATTAACAAATAATCTCCTCGATGAAAAATGTAGTGCTGGATTGAATAAAATCTACTGGTATGGAAAAGACAATAATGGTGTTAAATTACCGAATGGCGTCTATTTCTACTCAATCGAGACTGAGAAAAATCATACGACTAAGAAGCTGATTATTCTGCACTAACAGCATAAGTAAATATAGTTCACCCTGTTAAATATGGTATTTTTGACAGTGATAAAACTAATCGGCTAGCAACGAACATAATCTATGTAATACTGCCACGAAATCAGTATTATTTAACGGGGTTAATAGATTAGGGTTAGGAGGCTGCCCCGCACTTTTGTAAAAGTGCGGGGCTAACCCAATTAATTATTCATGTAAATTTGTGTAAAATTGCCTTAATCATATTAGGGTAAATTAGTGTAGAAAAAAATTCGTGGTTATTTATTATTCGTGTTTAATATAATGATACGCGTTTATTGCGGCTACAGCCCCTTCACCACAAGCAATCACAACCTGGCGAATTGCCTCGGCTCGAATATCACCAGCAGCAAATATACCAGGTATTGAGGTTTCTAATTGTTTATTTATAATTACAAATCCATAATCATCGAGTTTTACAAAATCTTTTAAAAACACGGAATTAGGATTAAGACCTGCATATATAAAAATGCCGCTGACCGCAACAGTCTTTTCTTCATCATTTTCTCGATTCCTCACTGTAATAGATTCAACTCGTTCTTTACCATTGATACTAACCGCCATATGATTAAGCAAAAAATTTACCGCTTTTTCGTCTCTTAACCTTTCTTGTAATATTATGTCAGCAGTCATATAAGGTAAAAATTCTATAAATGTTATACTTTTAACAAAATTAAGAAGAAATTTTCCCTCCTGAAGACCTGAATTGCCACAACCAATTACAGCTATATCCCTACCTTTGAATAATGGGCCATCACAGGTTGCGCAGTAGGAAATACCCCTTCCTCTTAATGTATCCTCACCAGGAATGTTCAACCTTTTTGGAGTCGTGCCTGTGGTGACAATAACTGCAGGAACTTCATACCTTTTATTATCAGTCTGAACGATTATATTTTTCCCTGTCTTACTTATCGATTTCACCTCAACACCAATGATCTCTACTCCAAAACGCTTTGCCTGGTTCTTCATTTTTTCAGTTAACTCAATACCTTTAATGCCATCAGGAAATCCTGGATAGTTTTCTATATAATCCGTTGTTGCGGCAAGTCCACCCGGTAATCCCTTCTCTAAAACGAGAGTCTTCAAACCGGCTCTTGCACTATAGATACCAGCTGTTAGACCAGCTGGTCCGGCACCAATGATAAGCAAATCATAAACGTTATTACTCACTTGTTCTCCTAAATTATGATAGCCTGAACAGTTTCAAAAGAATACCTCGCTATTAATTAAGCTAAATCCCAAATTCCAAGCCCCAAAACCCAAACAATTACTAAATTCCAATATTTAAACTTATTCAGTTTATATTATATGTTTGGAATTTATCATTTGGGATTTGTACATATTAATTTCAGTCTATCTGTCTCCTTAAAAATGTCGGCACCTCTAAATCATTTTCATTGTAGATACGTTCTTTTCCAGTTTTTTTGATCTCGCGTCTTTTGAATGTCGGGAACTCAAGATTTTCTCTTTTACCCATAAGATCGAGTGTCTCATCTTTAACCTTTTCCCTTATGCCGGTTGCTACAACCATCACCTTCATTTTATCTTCGAGCGTCTCATCGACAACGACACCAGTTATCACTTTTGGTTGAGTATCTGTTTCTGCCACGATCAAAGAAGCTGCCTCATTTGTTTCAGCCAGTGTTAAATCTTCTCCACCTGTAATGTTAATAAGTAACCCCTTTGCACCTTTAATTGAAATATCATCGAGCAACGGAGAAGAAATCGCAGATTGAGCTGCCTGAGTCGCCCGATTTTCTCCTTCAGCAATACCCAGTCCCATTACCGCAGTACCTTTTTCAATCATTGCAGTCCTTATATCGGCAAAATCAAGATTAATCAAACCGGGTTTGGTTATCATCTCTGCAATACCCTTTATTGCATTGAATAAAACCATATTGCCTAATTTAAAGGCTTCAACTATAGACTGTTCTTTTGGTGACACAGCAATAAGTTTCTGGTTCGGAATGCAGATCAATGTATCCACGTTTTCCTGTAATTCTTCGATTCCTTTCTCAGCATTTTCCATTCGCCATACGCCTTCATAATCAAAAGGTTTGGTTATCACTGCAATAACCAGCGCACCAAGATTCTTTGCCTCTTCAGCAATCAAAGGTGATGCACCTGTTCCAGTTCCCCCACCTTCACCACACGTAATAAAAATCATATCGGCATCTCTTAGTGCATCTCTGATCTGTTCCCGCGATTCCTCAGCTGCCTTGCGGCCGATTTCCGGATCACCTCCAGCACCCAAGCCTTGAGTTAGATTTTGACCAACCTGTAGTTTTTCCGACGCCGCACACAATTTTAAGACCTGTGCATCAGTATTAACTGCAATACACTCAACACCCTCAATACCATACCCCTGTGCATAGTTAATTGTATTACATCCTGCTCCACCAACACCAATCATTTTTATCTTGGCAATATATTTTGGTTCTTCGACCAATTCCAACATAAATATCCTCCTTTTTAAAAATATCTTTTGAACCAATCTTCAAATCGTTTTTTAAGAACATCAAATATACCAATACCCTTTGTTCTTTGAATCAGGGTTTGATTCTTTTTCTCATATCCATAAAGAATCAATCCTACGCCCGTTGCATATATCGGATCGAGGATAATATCAGTAAGTCCACCAATCTTTTTGGGAATACCAATTTTCACGGGTAGATTAAAAATCTCTTCGGCCACTTTAGCCAAACCCTTTAGTCTTGCTGTACCGCCTGTAATAACAGCACCAGCTGCAAGAACATCAGCAAATCCGCTCTTTTTTATCTCCTTGTTAGTTATCATCAAAATCTCCTCTACTCGTGGGCTGACGATTGAATAAAGCTGTTCCTTGGTAATGGAACGGTCCTCTCGCCCGCCAATACCAGGAACCTTGATTTCTTCCTTCTTTTCCTCTGGTGTTATTGTAAGGGTGGCATATTTCTTTTTTGTTACCTCAGCCTGTTTATAGGGAGTTCGTATACCGATAGCAATATCATTCGTAATATATTCACCACCAAGTGCTATCACCTGGGTATGTCTAATTGCACCATCATAAAAGATTGCGAGATCAGTAGTTCCTCCACCTATATCTAAAAGGCATACACCAAGATCAATCTCATCAGGTTGTAGAACTGAATAAGACGAAGCCAATGGTTGGAGAACAAGATCTTTAACCTTTAATCCAGCCCTTTCCAGCGCAGTATAGATATTCTGCGCTGATGTAATTGCCGCAGTCACGATGTGGATCTCGGCTTCTAATTTAACACCACTCATTCCAATCGGATTCTTTATACCCCTTTCATTATCGACTATATATTCAATCGGTATAGCATGAATGATTTCGCGATCGAGTGGCAGAGCGATTGCCTGTGCTTGTTCAAGTACTCTCTCAATGTCACGTTTTGAAATTACTCCTCCTATTTTTGACGTCGCAATCATTGCATGGGCATTTATACTTTCAATATGCGACCCGGAAATCCCTGCATAACAAGCATCTACCTTAAAGCCTGCCATTCTCGAAGCCTCTTCAACTGCCTTTCTTATCGATTCTACTGCCTTCTCCAGGTTTACGATAACTCCCCTTTTCAATCCATATGAAGGAGTCGAACCGACACCAACAACCTTTAATGTACTGTTGTCAACATCAGCAATGATCGCAGCAATCTTTGTCGTTCCAAGATCTACCCCAACAATTCTTTCCCTTTTTGGCATTAGTTCCTCCTTGATTGCACATTTTTAGAGCCCTGGTTATATTTTTTTGAACCAGGTCCGTTTTTTATAATAATCTGCGTATCGAATCTTAAATCCACAATGCATGGACTTTCAAGATCCAACAATCTTAATGATTCTATTAAATGCTTTCTCTTTTTCAAATCATTAACTCCTAAAATATACTGGATACCTTTATATTCGATTATTCCATCCTCCTGTGATATTATCCTTGCTTCAGGGATAACTTCAGCCAGGCAAATATAAGTATCCCTATTCTTTAACAATCCAACTAAGAAAATTGCACTAACCATAATTATAATAGCGATTGCTATTAGCTTAATGTCTTAACCTCCTGTTTAAGTAGTATTCCTTTTTTATTCCTGACAATTTTTTGTATCCTTTTTGCTAACTTAATAACATCTGATGTCCTCGCCTTTCCTCGATTAATAATAAAATTTGCATGCTTCATACTAACTTCAGCATCACCAACCCTTAATCCCTTTAACCCACATTCTTCAATCAATTTACCGGCAGAATATGGTAAAGGGTTCTTAAAGAATGAACCGGCTGAATATCCTGCAGGTTGCCGCTGCCGGCGATACTTTAAGTTTCTTTTTATTATAGCCATAATATCCTTCTGTCTCCCCCTGGTAAATCTGATTTTAGCCGATATAATTATTGTTCCATTTTTGAGCTTAGAACTTCTATAAGCAAAGCCGATATCATTATTATACAAATCTTGTTCCATAATTCTGTGGTTAATAATAGTAATCTTATCTACAATCTCAGCAAAAGATCTCCCAAATGCACCGGCATTTCCCTTAATACCACCGCCAACAGTACCTGGAATACCAGCAAGAAACTCGGCTCCTCCATATGCCAACCTACCTGCTTTCATTAAAAGTCTATCAATCAATACACCACCACCACAACAGAATAAATCTCGTTCTCTTTTTATCTTCGTAAAAATCCCGTTTAGTTTTATTACTACATCAGGAAATCCTTTATCACTGACGAGCAGATTGGTCCCGGATCCAATTACGAAATATCTCATTTTATTCTTCATGGCAATCTGCAAAACTTTCTTTAAAGCCTTTATTGAACAAACTCTAATAAAAAATTTCGCATCACCTCCGATATGGAATGATGTATGTTTTGATAGTGGTTCATCTTTCAAAATCTTAATTCCCATCATTCCTTTGAATGGATCTTTCATTTAAATTCCTCTATCAATCTCTTTGCAAACTGATTAATATTACCAGCACCTTGAATAACAATAATGTCATTAACCTGCACTATCTTTTTCAAAAATTTCACAATATCGTCAAAATCAGGTATAAAATGGACATCTTCCTGTTCCTTACTAATCCTCTTTGTCAGTGATTCACCAGTGACACCAGGAATAGGAATCTCATGAGCTGCATATATCTCAGTAACAATCACAATATCTGCACAGAAAAATGAAAAAGCAAACTCATTAAACAGGTAGTAAGTGCGCGTATATCGATGCGGTTGGAATATAGATATAATTCTTCTATTAGGAAAATATTCGTGTATGGTCTGCAATGTTACTGCGATCTCAGTAGGATGGTGGCCATAATCATCAAAAATCTTTATTCCTTTAATATCGCCAAGATATTCGATACGACGATGAACACCACTGAATATCTCCAACGCCTTTTTTATTTTTGAAGCTGGAACACCCAGTTCCAATCCAATACCTATTGCGGCAAGTGTATTGTTAATGTTGTGGTTGCCTAATAAATTAATTTTAAACTTATCTACTGATTTATTTAAATATCTAACATTAAAAGAACAACTAATCTTATTCTTTCGTATATTCACAGCCCTGAGTTCTGCATTATCATTCAACCCGTATGTAATTGTCTTACGATGAATCTTATCTCTTATCTCCATAGCGGCAACGGAATCAGCCCCCAGGAATGTGCATCCCCAGAATGGTACATGATTAGCAAAATGAATAAAATTATCTTTAATCTCCTCTAAATTCTTATAGTGATCAAGATGCTCGGCTTCAATATTTGTAATTACAGCATAAGATGGAAACAACCTCAAGAATGATTTATCTGACTCATCTGCTTCACAAATCAAATAATCACCTTTACCAAATGTTGCCTGGCTCTTACCCTTTATAATACCACCTACAACTGTTGTGGGAAATAAACCTCCTTTTTGTAATACTTCATCGATTATTGATGTTGCCGTTGTCTTACCATGAGTCCCTGAGACACAAATGGCAATTTTCATTCGTGTCAATTCAGCAAGCAGTTCACCACGATGTATTACCGGAATATTAATCCTTCGTGCCTCAGCAAGTTCCGGATTATCCTGTTTGATCGCAGTTGAAAAAACAACAACATCAGCGCCAGAAATATTTTCTTTTCCGTGGCAATAAGTTATTTTTATATCCATCTTTTCTAAACCCCTGGTTATTTCCGAACGCTGAATATCTGAACCAGAAACCTTAAATTTAATATTCCGCAGAATAATTGCAAGACCACTCATACCAATACCACCAATTCCCACAAAATGGATATGTTCAGTCTTACCAAACACAGATACACCTCGCTACCGCTCGGTAGAGCACTAATATCAATCCTGAATCAAGTTCAGCACTAAATCCTTTACCCTGTGAAATACAGCCTTCCTTGAAGGATTTTATCTTCTCCAACTTCGATTGTTTTCCTTTTTCTTTTCTCATAATTAGATTACTCCTATTTCACGGGGTGAACAATCTTTAAATTCTAAATTCAAATGTTCAAAATCGATATTAAGCTGTTTTGAGTTTTGTATTTTGGTGATTTGAATTTGTTTAGTGTTTAGGATTTCGTATTTAGTATTTCCCATATCAGTTCTCCTTTAAAATCACATCGGCGATCCTTTTCTCTGCATCAAGGATAATCTTACCTTTCTTTATTACTTCTTTCTGCAACATTTCTTCAATCTTTTGGGCGAGCACGTCCTTTGTGAGATTCTTTTCCTCAAACATAATTGCCTCTCCAACCTCAGTAAAATATTCGGCATTGTAGTATTGATGGTTGTCAATAGCAAAAGGAAAAGGTATAAATAATACAGGTCTGTTTGAAGATAAAATCTCATAACCGGCGAGCGCTCCGGATCGTGAAACTATTGCATCTGCATCACGCATTTCATCCCAGAGCGAAAATGTAAATGGAATTACTTTAGTTCTTCCATTACGCCTGCTATTTACCCACTTATAATCGCGTCTACCACAGACAATGACTATTTGATATTCCTTGGGCAAAATCCTTTGAATCTCTAATGCAAGGCTATTCAATCTCCGAGCTCCTTGGCTACCGCCTAAAAAGAGAACCCTTCTTTGAAACCTACTCTTCTTTTGGTCTTTTTTAAAAGATGTCTTAAATTCTTGTCTTATTGGTATACCCGTGATAATAAAATCACCCTTCAATAAAATCCTACCTGTGCTGGAAGGTGCGAGAGGCAGCCCCAAAAATACCTTATTAGCTCTTGATGCAAATAATTTTGTTGCCCGTCCAGGAATCCGATTCGGTTCAAAAAGGTAAAAGCAACTACGATTAATTAGACATGAAACAAGCAGGGGTAATGCGCCAAAACCACCAAAGGCTATACCAACTACACCTTTAGTTATGGAATTAAGCAGCAGGACTGAGTAAACAATAGAGAATATCGATAAAATTTTATTGAATGTAGCTTTACCGTAAAAGGGACTTGTATTTATTGTAAAGGTCTTTAAACCATACATCCTGGCAACCTCTTCCTCGAAGAATCCCTTACGTACAAGAAAAATCACCTCAACCTTCCGTCTTAACAGTTCTTTTGCAACAACAACAGCAGGGAAATAATGACCACCCGTGCCAATACCAGAAATAACCACCTTGGGTTTTAACATCTTTTTGGCATTTGATATTTGACATTTGTAATTCATATGATCCTTTTTCTTGATGCCTGCAGAATTATTCCCATAGCAAAAAGATTTGCCGAAAGTGACCAACCACCAAAGGAGATAAATGGTAAAGGAATACCTGTTGGTGGTAAAAGCCCAATACTAACACCAACATGAATAAGAAAAATGATAAATATCGACATATTTAACCCCAATACTAATAGTCTTTCAAAATCGTCGCCGACTGAACCTGCGGTAAACAAACCTCTGAGATATATTTGCCAGTATAATACAAATACGATAAGACTTCCGATAAAACCAAATTCCTCTGCCACATGTGAGAAAATAAAATCATTATGAATGCGGGGAAGAAAGAGAAATTTTTGCAAACCTGCTCCAGGTCCCTTACCAAAAACTCCTCCGGAACCGATTGCAATAAGTGATTGCTGTACCTGGTATGTTGGATGATTAACAAAATCTGTAATTCTATCGCGTGCATGGGGAAAGACTAACACAAAAAAGATCAACATTCCAAAACTTATCGCCATTGTTGGAAGTAATAATTTAAATTTAGTACTCCCATATATTAGCATAAAAATAAGTATAAGAAAACAGATCACCGCCATTGAGATTGATGGTTGGATTGCAATAAGTAATATAACAAAAAGACAAATTGAAATGGTTGTCAGCATTCCCTTTCCTGTACTTGCAGTTCGCGGATGAGAATCAAAGAAATTGGCAAGGAAAAAAACGAGCCAAATTCTTACAAATTCCGAAACTTGAAACCCAAAGGTCGACAATAAAGAAAGAGACCTTCTTGCGCCATACTGAACACGACCAAAAATAAGTGTCACGATTAATACAAGAACAATAATAACAAGTAGGGGAAAGATTATTTTTCTTATTATTTCATAGGGGATAATTAAACCCAGGAAGAAGAAAATGCTTGCAATCGCAAGGCGTTTTAGATGACCGAAAAGATAGAATGTCGAATCTTCTCCTCTTCTCATTGCACGATAATATGATGAAGAATAAACAAATATAATTCCAAGTATAACAAGACAAAGTAAACAAAAAATCAGAGTTCTATCAATTCCTGTATGCTGCATTTTTAAAAGCCTCTCCTCTTTCTTCAAAATTTGTAAAATGGTCAAAAGAAGCAAATCCCGGGTTTAACAAAATAGCATCACCTGGCACAGCAAATGCACGGGCTTTTTTAATTGCATCATTCATATTTTCAGCAATTGCAAATTTAGTAAAATTCTTAGATTTGAAATAGCTGGCAATATAAGAAACATTTTCACCCAGTATTACGCATGCCTTTGCCTCATTTGTTAGAAGGTCAAGATAATTCTCTCCTCTGTCCCCTTTTTGCTTGCCACCAACAATAACAACCTTAGCCGCTTTTACTGCTTTAAAAGATGCAATTGCAGCATCTTCATTCGTACACATTGAATTATTGATATATCGAATACCACATATCACACCAATATCTTCAAGACGGTGCGGTAAAGTTTTAAAAGTAATAAGACCCTTTTCAATATCTTTGTTATCAACATTAAGAATCTTGGCAACAGCAATGGCTGCTAACATGTTCATCATATTATGCCGACCTGTTAACTCCGGCCTCCCCACCCTGAACAATTTTTCTTGTCGATAACAGAAATTACCATTTAACCAAACACCACTCCTCGCATCAAACCCGAAGAAGACAATTTCTGCTCTAATATCCTCCACAAAATTGCATACGTTATCATCTTCCTGATTAAGTACAGCAAAATCATATTTTTTCTGGTTTGTGAAAATACGAAATTTCGCTGATCTGTACTCATTAAAATCTTTGTGCCAGTTAAGATGGTCAATAGCAATATTTGTGATTACAGCAATACGGGGGTGGAATTCTTTAATTCTCATTAACTGAAAAGATGATATTTCTAAAACATAGTATTCGAATTCTGGTTGAAAAAGTGCCTGTGAAAATGGCTTACCCGGAGAAATATTACCACCAAGAAAATTATTTACACCTGCAACATTTAAAACATTGCTAATCAGCGAGGCAGTTGTGCTCTTTCCATTTGTTCCGGTAACAGCAATGATTTTTGGATTCTTTAACTGTCCGAAGGTGAATTCTACCTCATCAATGATTGGAATATCTTTAGTCTCTAATTTCTTAATGACTTTCTTATCCAGAGGAAACCCTGGCGAAGTAATTACCAGTTCGTAATCACCTTCCTGATACATTTTAATATTCCCGGTTTTTATCAACTCGTGTGCATAATCTGAAATCATCTCAATATTATCCTCATAAAGAAACAGATTGTCACCTCTTTCTATCAAATATTTAGCAACTGATAGATTAGCTCGCCCCAAACCTAATAATAATACCTTCATACAATACAAGTTAAAAGTGAAAAGCAGAAATCGTATTCGTGATTCGTTATTCGTATTCGGGTTTTGACATTTGGATTTGGACATTTATTTGTAATTTGGTATTTGTCATTTGACATTCTTTTTTTCCTCCATCTGTGTGCTCATCTAATCTTCAATGTTGTTAATGCAAATAACAAAAAGATAATTCCTACAATCCAGAACCTGACAACAATCTTCGGCTCAACCAACCCTTTCAGTTCGAAATGGTGATGCAGAGGTGCCATTTTAAATAGTCGTTTACCACCCGTGCGATGGAAATATATAACCTGAAGCAGTACTGAAATTACCTCGATTACGAAAACTCCACCAACAAAGATCAAGAGTATCTCCTGTTTAACTAGTATTGCTGCTGTACCAATGATTGCACCAAGACTGAGCGCTCCTGTATCACCCATGAAAACCTGTGCAGGATAGGAATTAAACCATAAAAAACCCAGACTTGCACCCAGTATCGCTGCACAGAACACAGTTACTTCTCCACCATTCTTTAAGAATATGATATCTAAATAACCACTGATAACAACATGGCCGGCAGCATAAGCCAATGCGCTGTAAGCAAATGCAGCAATCCCAATCAAACCTATTGCCAAACCATCAAGGCCATCAGTCAAATTAACCCCGTTTGATGAACCAACAACAACCACCGCAATAAACAGAGGATAGAAAATGCCTAAGTTTATAACATAATTCTTTACGAAAATGAGATTGGTTTTTGTTGCATAACCTTCGGGCCCGAAAAAGTATAAACATAGACCAAGCCCAATTCCATAAATAATTTGAAAAACGATTTTTGTTTTTATTGATAATCCCCTCGGCTTATTTTTGTAAATCTTTATATAATCATCATACGCACCCAAAAGACCAAACCAGATCGTTGCAGTAAAAAGAATAACAATATTAGGATTGGTCAAATCACAAAACAGCAAGGATGCAACAATTATTGATAAAAGGATTAAACAACCGCCCATCGACGGTGTTCCCTCTTTAATCTTGTGTCTTTCAGGAACCTCTACTCTAATTTTTTGTCTGATCGATTTTGCTTTAAGAAAATTGATAAATGGCCGACCAAAAATCAGAACTATAAGAATAGCAACAACTGCTGCAGATGCGCTACGAAAAGTTATATAACCAAACAGCCTGAATGGTCCAAATATATCTTTCAATGGATATAAAAGCCAGTATAACATACGTCCTCTTTCTTACCTTTTCCTCATCTTAAGAACCTCAGCAAATCATTTATAATATCTTCAAAATGTAATGCCCTTGATGCCTTAACAAGAACAACCTCATTACCATTGAGATTCCCTGTTAAATATCGGGTTAGTATATCTTTATCGTTAAAATGCTCTCCCTGATAAAACCTTGCTTTGTCACCATAGCTAAGTAATACATCACAACGCTTTTTTGCATACCTACCAATTCCGCAGTGCAGATTTTTAGATTGCCTGCCCATCTCCAGCATATCGCCTAACACAAATATTTTTTTGCGCTTAAGGGATGTTGCAAAATCTATCGCTGTCTTCATCGATACTGGATTTGCATTATATGAATCATTGATTATAAACAGTCCATTATAGTGTATTGGCTCCAATCTTCCGGATTCTGGTTTTATCTCTTCAAGTGCCGCATGTTGAAAATCATATTCAATATCAAGGTATGAAGTCAGACAGATAGCGGCAAGGCAGTTATAGATATTACCAATACCAAGAAGAGGTGTAAAGAATCTATGTCCTTCGTAACTGAAATGAGACCCGTACTCGGTTAAGTTAATATGTTCAACCATATCCCGAGAAAATCTCACAACGTTTTTCTTATTAATATCACCAACCCCTTCGCCAACCAAAGCAAATCCATCCTCGGGCAATGATTCAATCAGAGACATTTTTTCCTTTTTCACTCCAGCGATTGAACCCAAGCCCTTTAGATGACCAGGTCCTATATTTGTAATAACGCCGATATCGGGCTTTGCAATCTCACATAATCTTTTAATCTCGCCTGGATTACTCGTACCCATTTCCACAATCAGATAGTCTTCGTCAGGAGATAAATTAAATATGGTCAATGGTAAACCAATCAAAGAATTAAAATTTTTTTCACTACAGAGTACTTGATATTTTTTATCCAAAACAGCTGCGACCAAATTCTTTACTGTTGTTTTACCATTTGTTCCGGTAATTGCAATAATCTTCGGAGTAAACAAATTGAGATATTCCAGGGCAAGCTGACCCAGGGCAAAAAGTGTATCAGGAACCATAATCTCGGACGCAACATTAGTGCACTCTTCAACAACAACGGCAAGTGCTCCATT
>JAGMEL010000166.1 GCA_023128195.1 Caldifarciminota bacterium
ATCACCCGGTTTAGTATTTTTTGAATTGATGCTTATCCCCCTGATCAAATCAAGGCAATTCATATCTGTCTTACCATTAATCATTCTTGTTATATCTTTAATCATTAATTCTCGAAACATTCTCGAATAATCCCAGCATCATCAAATTCAATTCTTTTATCGCCTATAATCTGATGCTCTTCATGTCCTTTACCCGTTACGATGAGAATATCATTCTTTTTTTTCGCGGACATTGCGTATCTAATTGCTTCCCTGCGATCCTCAATAACTTTATAGTAACTATTGTTCATACCTTTTTCAATATCTCCAATAATGCTCTTGGGTGATTCTTTACGGGGATTATCAGAAGTTATAATGGTAAAATCTGCAAGCCTTGATGCAATTGCACCCATCTTTGGTCTTTTTTCTTTATCCCGATCACCACCACAACCAAAAACTATGATGAGTTTACCACAGGTGTATTGTTTTAATGACATCAAAACTTTCTCTATAGCAGACGGTGTGTGTGCGAAATCAACAAATATATTATCAACCACACGCTCCATCCTTCCTCTTATACTCTTGAGTTTTTCAATACCTCTTATGATTATATCTGTATTAATATCCATTGCGACACCTGTAGCAAATGCTGCAAGAATGTTATAGATATTAAACTTACCAATTAAATTGGAATTGATTCTATATCTTTGCTCTTTATAAATAACATCTACGTTAAGACCATCGATGCTGTCTTTTATAATTTCTGCAAATATATCGCCTCGATTCTCCACTCCATAGCCCACTCTATTCTCTAAATCCATGAGTTCAATAGCTTTGCTCACTGGATCGTCTAAATTAAATATAGCAAAGCCGTCTTTTTCAAGAAGTGAAAAGATCCGCATCTTTGCGGCTTTATAATTTTCAAAAGTGCGGTGAAAATCGAGATGGTCCTGGGACAGATTCGTAAAAACTGCAATATGAAATCTCATATCATCAACCCTCTTCAAACTAAGGGCATGGGAAGAGACCTCCATGACAACTGCCTTTGCCCCGTCTTTTCTAAATTGATCAATTAATTTGAATATATCCAAGCTTTCTGGCGTAGTCCTTTCTGCCTTTACCTTTGTTTTTCCAATATAATAGATTGTGCCAATCAATCCGGGTTTTTTATTCGCATTCTCTAAGATCGAATGCAGGAGAAATGATGTTGTCGTCTTTCCATTTGTCCCGGTAATACCGATTTTAGTAACATCTGCAAAATCTCCGTAGAATCTCCTGGCAAGTTTACCCATTGCTGCCCTTGTGTCCTGAACAATGATTTGTGGTAACCTTGCTGGCTTTTCTTTCTGGGTAACGACCGCCACAGCACCATTTTTTATCGCATTATCAATAAAATTATTACCATTAAACTCTTCTCCTTTAACTGCGATGAAAAGCGCGCCCGGTTTAACCTTTCTTGAATCAAACTCTATTGATTTAATTTCAATTTCTTTCATCTTGTAACTTTCACCATCGATTGCAGTAACCAATTCACTTAGTTGCATATTGGTAAGAGTTAATTTGATAAATACTCTGGGCGACGTTTTTAAAAACTGGTGCCGCAATTGTACTCGCCCAAAGACCCCTCTTCGGTTCATCAAACATTATTGCAATCAGGTAGTCGGGCGAATCTGCAGGAAAGTATCCGATAAAGGTGGTAATAATCGAGGAGCTTGAGTATTTACCCTTGACAACCTTCTGCGCTGTACCGGTTTTACCAGCGATCTTAACCCCCTTTATACCGGCTTCAATCCCACTTCCTTCTTCGACAACACCGCAGAGAATTTCTGTTATTCGCTTTGTGGTTTCTTTATCAACGACTCGACGTATCCGCAATGGTTTTGATTGAAAAATAATTTTCTTGTTATTCTTAATCTCCCGAATAATTGTCGGTTTGTTCAGTACACCGCCGTTGGCAATTGATTGATAGGCAAAGGCAAGTTGCAGGAGATTAACCGTCAACCCCTGGCCAAAAACCAATGTGGCAAACTCAATATCATTGATCTTTTGTGACTTGGGCAATCTTCCTTTAACCTCACCAGGTAATTCAATACCGGTCAATTGTCCTAAGCCAAAATCTCTCATTAATAAATAAAATTTTTGCCGGTCAAATTCTCTTGAAATCTTAACCATTGCGACATTGCTCGAATGAGCGATTGCCTGCTTAAATGTTACAGTGCCATAATTTCTATAATCATGAATGGTATGACCACGAACCCTAAACTTCCCCCCTTCTGTATTTATAATATCGCTTTCTTTAAAACCATCAAGTAATGCATAGGTTAGAGTTATTAATTTAAACGTTGAACCGGGTTCAAATTCATCACATATAACGTGATTTCTTTGATCACCATTCTGTCCAATATTCACCAGCGCCAGAATTTCACCAGTGTGCGGATCAACAATCAAACCTGCAGCACTTTTTGCATTTTCTCTTATCAAACAATCCTTCAGGTTTGCATAGAGAATTGCCTGGAAATGGAGATCAATTGTTAGATATACATCCTGGCCCGGAAGAGGATCTTCTTCTGAATAATTATGATAAGGGAATATATCTCCGGTTGGGTCTTTCTGATAGATCGTAAATCCAGATTTACCACTAAGAACATCATTAAGTTGTATTTCTAACCCTTCTATGCCTTGATTATACGAACTACATTTACCAATGAGACTTGCAAATATCTCCGGCATATTATACTGTCGATTCAAATCGTGGGAAAAACCTATAGCCGGGTCGTCAATATGAAGATACATATCTCGTTTTCGCAAATTAACCTTTCTCTCAATCCAGAAAAATTTACCTCTATTGATAAGCTCGTTCAGGTCTCGCCGTGATCTACCAGAGATTTTACTAATCTCCTTTGCCAATTTTTCTTTATTGTATACATATCTTGGTGTGCAAAATATTGAGAAACATTGCTGTGATGTAGCTAAGGAAAGACCATTGCGGTCATAAATATTTCCTCTTGCGCCAAAGAGAACAAATTTCTTTTCATGTTGGATCTTTGCCTTGCTCTCGTAGTATTGATGCTTAATACATTGAATGTAAAACAGGTAAGAAAAATATATAGCTGAAATAAATAAGAGAAATATATTTAAAAACCGCGCCCGGTTCATTTCACGACACCTAATATATCCTCTTCTTCAGGAAATACAAAACCTCTTGCCTTTGCTTCTGCTTCAATATTAGCTAGGTTGGACAGATTCATTATTGCGAATTCTAAAAGTTTTTTCTGATTTTTTAACTCAACAACGCGATTTTTCAAGTGTTCCTTTCTAACCTCTAATTTAACCAATTCACTTTCGATAAAAATAAGTGTGAATAAGCAAATAACTACTGTAATAAATATCAAGAAGCCGCGCATTTTTCACCGACCCTAAACTTCGCACTACGCGCCCTGGGATTATCCTTTATCTCGTCCTGTGTTGGTTTTAAAACCTTTTTATGTAACAATATCATCACTCCCTTTTTTTTCAAATCACGGAACGTATTTTTGACAATACGATCCTCTCCAGAGTGATAGGAAATCACAATAATTCTGCCCCGGTAATTCAGCTTCGCAAATGCTGTTAAAAGACCTTGCGTGAGATTTTCTACTTCATTGTTCACCCAGATACGCAGAGCCTGGAAAACTTTACGCAAATTCTTTTTTAAGAATCTTTTCGGCGTTGTTTCTTCAATCAGTTTTCGTAAATCAAGAGTGGTCTTTAGAGATTTTCTGTCTTCAAAAATTTGGGCGCCAATCTTGTGGCAATTACGCACATCACCAAATTCTTTCAGGACAGTAACAATCTCTCTTTTTGTAGCACATCTGATTTTTTCTGACAGAACAGAACCTTCTGATGACATACGCATTAACAGCCCGCCTTCCCGTTCAAAGCTGAATCCTCGGTGCGGTGTTGTCAGCTGATGATACGATACACCAAGGTCAAAGAGTACGCCATTTAAACCTTTAATATTAAGCCTGTTTAGAATTAAACCTAAATTTGTAAAATTATTCCTAAACAACAAGCACCGCTTATTATACTGTTTAACCTTTTCTTGCGAATAAGCAATCGCATCCGGATCCCAATCAATACCGATGAAATTTGCTTTCTGTGTTGCCTCCAACATTGCAAGAAGATGACCAGCACCGCCAACTGTACAATCACAATAGAAACCTCTATCGCGACGAAGGTTCATATGCTGAATTACCTCAGCCAACATTACAGACTGATGAAAAAGCATAGCTCTGATATATTCTTGTGCATTTACATAAAACTTTTTAGTGCAGCTCTTTTTGACGGGAAAATTTCAAAAGGATAAAAACCATATAACCTCAGGATATTGAATAGATATGGCGATACATTAACCAGTTTTATATCACCACCAAATTTCTTGAATTTCTTCTGGTAATCTATGAACCAACCTACAACTTTATAATTTATATGGCTCACTCGAGAGAGATCTATAATGATGTTAAAATCACCAGCCTGAATCATATTCTTAAATCTATTTTCTATTGTCTCGAATTCCTCTTCGTTTATCTCACCGCTTGGTAAGAAAAACAAAACCTTCTTATTTTTTATTGCCTCAACGGCTTGCACTTTCATTTGTCCTCCTTCTTAAATTTTCAATGCTTTCTGCATCCTCCAAATAAGATTTTTCAATCTCTTTGCTGAATTTATCATAATGTTCAGAAGACCAGAACGTAAAATAGTCAATCTCACCAATAATGATAACCTCTTTTGTTATACCCGAATGTTCTAAAAGAAACGTGGGGATTAAAATCCTACCCTGGGCATCAAGGTGATCTTCCTTAATGCCAAAGGTGAAGTGTCGGCGATAACGACGCGATTGCAGACGATCCATTGAAAGTGTAAGCAATTCATTCTGTTCAATCATCTCCCATGTCTTCAATGCATAAACCGCAATCTCTCGATCATAACCAGGAGTCAATATCACCTTACCCTTTGATTCGCGACCCAAGACATTCCGAAACTGGCTTGGAATTGCCAAACGTTTTCGGTCATCAAGGACATGCCTAAAAAAACCTCTAAATCTAATTCTCCCCATTTTTCCCCATTTGATACCATTTTACACATTATTTTTAATTTGTCAAGTACTAATATTACCTAATTAAGGGAGTAAGGGCTGAAATTTGGTGATTTTTTTGGTGGGAGAATTATGAATTGTTTTTTTTTAATAAGTATTAATAATTATTAGAAAAAAGGCATCTTTTACAAATTCTAAACCCAGCCTATTTGTAATAGGTTTGGGTAAATCCTAATATCGAAATATTCACTCCATTAGATATGGCCTAATTTATTTTTGAAACCTTTATAAGATTTACACCCCAACCAGAGATTTTGGGGTATGGATTCTGTGTGCCACTTGGTTTAACAGAAAAGCAAGGTTAATTTTTCAAAAAGGTGGTTCACTCTGTCTTTTTCAATCTTGCCGCAAAGATACCATCGGTGCTGTAATCACCGGGTATAACCTTCAGATATGTTTCACCGACTGGCGTAAAATTGCTTGCTGGTTCAACAACAAAATTCGGATAATTACTCAGGAATAGATCAACTACCTCCTCGTTTTCTTGAGGAAGAATACTACAGGTTGAGTATATTAAAGATCCCCCTACTTTTAAAAACTTTGCTGCATTTGAAATAAGGTCGTATTGAAGTTTTGCTAATCTTCTGATAACTTTATTGTTAACTCTTTCTTTAACCTCGGGTCTCTTCGCAATAACACCTGAGTTACTACAAGGTGCATCTACCAAAACTTTATCTATATCTTCAATGGCATAATTTCTTCCGTCGGCAATAACCGGTCTTACTATGGTTAAACCAAGTCTTACTGCATTTTCAAGAACCATCTTCATACGAACATCACTTACTTCGACAGCAAGAATCATACCTTTATTCTCCATCAATTCTGCCATGTATGTAGTTTTACTACCGGGCGCAGCACATAAATCTACAATCTTTTCGCCTGGTTTCGGTGTTACAAGATGGCAAATCAATCCTTGCGCCTCATCATGAATTGAAATATAACCATCCTTCAGTATAGAGTCGTTTATAATGTTACCCAGACGATTGACTACTTTAAATTCTGGAAACCAATTTGCCTTTTTATAATCCACGTCGATTGTATCCAATTTTGCCTCTGCCTCTTCAATATTACTCTTAAGAAGATTCACTCGAATGTAAGGTGTTGGTCTTATCTTAAATGATTCTATGATTTTTTCGCCTTCAACTGGATAGGCATCTACTATTGTTTTTAAGACCCATGCCTTTGGTATCCTTAACTCCTGCACCTTTTTATTTCTGATAATACCCCTAAGTACTGCATTGATCAAACCTCTTTCCTTAATCGTTCTTCCGAAATTCGCAGCCTCATTAACAATCGCATAAATGGGAATACGGTCTAAAAAGAGGTACTGGTATACAGCAATCCTCAAAACATTCTTGAGTATTACATCAATGGTCATAAAATCCCCAGTATATGTTTCCCGTATAATCTGATCGATCTCCTCACGGTGTCTCAGCGTACCAAAAGCAAGTTCGTTTGCTAATGATCTATCTTCTTCTGATAATTCATCTCTTTCAAAAATCTTACCAAGTGCATCCTTAAGGTTTACCCCTTCATCCACCTCACATAACGCATTGAGCGTTGCTTTGCGCGCAGTCATCCAATCACCTCTCCTTCTTTTATACGAAAACCATTTATAAAATCAAGCCCGGAAATTATTGACCTGTTTTCTGGTCTAATCTTTTTTAGAATAATTGAACCATCACTCGTTCCTATGTATAGATTTTTTTTCTCAATATGAATTACACCAGGTCTGACTTTTCTATCCCCTGGTGTAGCTGCGATAATTTTCAATTCCTTATTGCGGAAAGTGGTTATTACACCAGGTTTAGGAGATAATGCCCTGATGAGATTAAATATCTTCTCAGTACTCTCCTGCCAGTTGATAATTGTTTCTTCTTTCTTTATCTTTGGGGCATAGGTCTTCTGTCGTTCATTTTGTTTAATTATCTTGTAATTGTCTAATTCAATAGACCTTATAACATCGCCAATAATTTCTGTTCCAAGGGTCGATAATTTTAATAATAGTGAACCATATGTATCATCAGGTTCAATAGTCAATTCTCTTTGGATAATCATATCGCCGTGGTCTATTATTTCATCCATAAAAATTACTGTTATACCTGTTTCCCTTTCTCCTGCCATAATTGCCCTTTGAATAGGCGCCGCACCACGATATTTTGGCAATAAAGAAGGATGGATATTAATGCCGCCGTATTTCGGTACATTAAGCAATTCATTCGTTAAAAGATGACTATAGGAAGACAAAATAAATAAATCTGGTTTGAGTTTAGAAAGGTCTTCAATAAAAACATTATCATTTGGGTTATCCGGAGCAAAAACCTTTATTCCACCATTTTGTGCCCATTGAGCCACTTTGGGCAAAGATATTTTCAATCCTCTCCCCCGGGGTTTTGGTTTGGTAATAACCACACCTGAAAGCGTAAATTCCTCTTTAACTTTATTAACAATAGGTAGCGCGAATTGGCCTGAACCAAAAAAGATAATTTTCATTTGTTTATTTTAGAAGGATGCAAATTGTCTAAATACTTCTTCACCTCTTCTTCTGTTTTATCTACATGATCAATAAATAATATACCATTCAGATGGTCTGTTTCATGCTGGATCGCCCTTGCCAATATTCCGTCGGTTTCATAGATTAAATTTTCATTATATAAATTTTTTGCACGCACACGAATTTTGTCCGCTCTTTTAATTCTTAAATAGAGTCCAGGGAAACTCAAACAACCTTCTTCTTCAACCGCAGTTCCTTCTTGATTTAGAATTTCAGGATTCATAAATACAACTGGCTTTGGTGTATCTTCACGCGGTGTGGCATTAATAACAAAAATCCTATATAGAGATCCCACCTGATTTGCAGCAAGAGCAAGCCCCTCTTCGGTTATCATTGTTTCAATCATGTCATCAACCAATTTAAATACATCTTTAGATATCTTTTCAACAGGCTGACCCTTTTTTCTTAAAATCGCATCAGGATATTTTACTATTTTTAAAACCAACTTACCTCTAACACTTATCCTAAGGCATGAGTAGATAAATACAAGAGATTAGCCTCTATTGACTATCTACCGCCTTTTACAAATTCTTTTGTTTTATTCAACTTGTTTGCAATATGCCCTTTTTCGATCTCGACCTTTATTCCATCAGCAATCACAACCATAACTGTTCGCTCTTTAACATTAGCAATCGTTCCATATATTCCTGAGGAAGTAATAACACGATCTCCCTTATTTAATGATTCGAGTAATTTTTGATGTGTCTTCTGCTTCTTTTGTTGCGGCCGAATTAAGAGAAAATAGAAAACAACAAAAATAAGAATCAGAGGTAATAGACTCAATAATGGATTACTCTGTTGCGAACCACTTTGTTCACATGTTTGTTGAAATAAGAATAACAGCATTAGTTTCTCCTTTCTTACTTATGATGCTATTATATCTATATATAAAAACAAGTCAAGAAGTATTTTAAAATTCTTCCATACCATACAAAATCTCTGTCAGAAGATCTGATTTGATATTTTGTTATAAAATCGCCTTTTTTATCATCTGCCTTCCAGAATTTTAAGAAATACAAAATATAAGTTTCTCCTTTCTTGTCATCATATTTCAAATCATTCAATTGTTTAAACATAAAAACAATGGTTATTTTTTTAGTTGTCTATGGAGTTCTTTCATCCCCTCATAGTTGGTTAAATCTAATTTCAGAGGAGTAATAGATACATAGTGTTCCTCAACCGCCTTGAAATCTGTGTCTGCAGCAACCTTATAAGATAATGTGCCATCAATAACGCTATACATCACATTTTCCTTTTCGTTATCCCTTATTACCTTATCTCGATATATTCTCTTTCCCATTTTAGTTATCTTTTCACCTCTTATTTTACCATCAGGTATATTTACATTTAAAATTAAATTTGTAGTGTTTAACAGCAAAACTCTTTTTATTAAATCCTTAGAATATACAACGCTACGCGAAAAATTGTTATACTCCCGGGAAGACAAAGATATTGCTATTGAGTTTATTCCTAAACTTACCCCTTGCAGTGCAGCTGCTACAGTTCCTGAATAGAAAACATCACTACCCATATTCGCGCCGTGATTTATACCACTAACAATCATATCGATTTTCTCAGTAATGAGGTCATGGTAGGCAAGAAGTACGCAGTCCGTTGGTGTTCCATCAATAGTAAAGAATTTCTTCCGAATTTTTTCAACCCTGATTGGCCGCTTCAATGTCAAAGAATGACTTGCCCCGCTCTGTTGAAAACGCGGTGCCACGGCAAAAACGTCAAAATCTTTTATTAATTCTTTGTATAGCGACTGAAACCCTAAGGCATCATAGCCATCATCATTGGTTAGTAAAATTAGCGCCATAAAAAACCTATTGCCATTTTTATAAATCTTATTGTATCAGTAAAAGCATTTATATAACTCTTCTCATTTTGATACAGTGTACTTATCGGAACAGATCCTATAGAATATCTATTTCTTACAGTTTTAACAACCATTTCGGATTCAGTCTGATAATTATTTGTTTCTAACTTAACCTTATTAAAAATATTCAAATTTACGTAGCGAAAACCACACTGGACATCTGGAACGTATTTTTGGGAAAGTAGAGAAACAACAAGAGAAGTGATCCTGTTTACAATTCTTCTCAGATACGGCATATCTGCTACATTATTTCGTGAACCAATTATCAAATCATAATGACCTTTCAATTTTAAAAAATTATTAATCTCTGATACCTTATGTTGACCATCGGCATCGAGGGTAAATACATTCTTAATATTCTTTGCCCGGGCAGTATCAAAACCATGTTTTAATGCTGCTCCTTTACCTATATTCTTATTATGCGTCACTACACTCAACCTCAATTTGGTAACAACTTCATCGGTTCTATCATTTGATCCATCATTGACAACTATAATATTCTCCTTTTTAAATCCGTGAACAAGAAGCTCTTTCACAAGATCACTGATCGTCTTTTCCGCATTGAATGCCGGAATCACAACACCAATTTCACTCAAATCCACACCTAATTGTACTTCAGTTTTATCAAAAGTCAATAAAAAAGGCTCGACACGCATAAAATGGCATAAGAAAGTATAGGCATTTAAGCATTGGGATTTCAATTGACATTTGGACTTTGAAATTTGTAATTAAAGACGCTGTTCTTAAGCTCTTTAGTTTCTTTAATACCCCTCATAACCCTCTTCCAACCTCCTTTCAACCATATATCAAGCAAATGTCTACTTTAAAATATCCCTAATCTTCTTAATATATTCTTCGATCTGTTTCTTATTTCTTGCTTCTCCAATAATTCTTATTAAGGGTTCGGTCTTTGATGGTCGGATGTGCAGCCAGTAATCTTTAGTAGTTATTCTCAAACCATCAAGAAAATTTAGTCTACCTTTAAAAACCTTAATGATATTCTCTTTCCTTTTTTCAAAACGTTCTTTTGAAATTTTTATCTTTTTCTTTATCATGTAATATCCGGGATATGTGGCAAGAATTTCCGATATTTTTTTATTACGTTCATCCAATAATTTTACGATTAGTGCCGCACCGACAAGTGCATCCCTTGTAAAGTTTATCTCCGGATAAATAACCCCCCCATTGCCTTCGCCGCCAATTATTGCACTGGTCTTTCTCATCTTTGATACTACATTTGCCTCACCCACCTTAGTGCGGTACAATTTACAATCATATTTTTTAGTAATATAATTCATTAATGCAGACGTCGATAGATTTGTTACTACATTTCCCTTGATTTTATTTAAAATAAAATCCGTAGCAAGAACCAGAGTATTCTCCTCACCAATTGCCCTGCCATTCTCATCAACAATTGACAACCGGTCACAATCCGGATCACAGGCAAACCCCATATCCAATTTCTTTTCTTTTATAAACTGACAAAGCCCCCTGATATTCTCCGGTGTGGGTTCTGGTTTCCTGGGAAAGTCAGGACGGAATTTACAGTTCAGTCGATATACCTTACAGCCCATTTCTTCAAGAACTCTTGGCAGTCCGATTGAACCAGCGCCATTTACTCCATCCACACCGACCTTAAATCTCTTCACTCCCGGTTTTAATGTACTAATAATCTTTTTAATGTGATTATCTACACCGTTTGGGAATAACCTTATCTTATCTGTTTTCTTCTCCCTTTGTTTTATGGTCATTTTTCTAAGGAGATATTTTGAAAAGGTTTTGAATTCTCTCTGGTCTAAAAATTGTCCTTTCTGCGAGATAAATTTTAATGCATTCCACTGAACAGGATTATGGCTTGCCGTTATAGCAATACCACCATGTGCCTTTAATTTTCGCACCATAAAGAGAACTGTGGGCGTTGGCACAATGCCCAAATCAATTACTGTACAGCCTGCTGAATTTAAGCCCTGAATAACTGCCCGACGAAAGATCTTGCCGGATTTTCTTGCATCCCTGCCGATTATAATCTTACCTGGGTTCAGGTACTTGCCAAATACTGCGGCATAGTTAAAAATAATCTCCGGAGTCAAATCCTTATCTACAATCCCCCTGAGTCCTGAAATACTGAACATCAAAGACATAATTCAATTATATCGTCAAAAATTGAATTGTCAATTAGATTCTATGAGAGCTCTGAAAAAATATTCATCGCTCTCCTGATTACAAAGATGCGAAAAAGATTACAGTGATATTTCATGACTTTCATCTTTGATATCTATTACTTTAATTACTGTAATCAGAGATTTCTGATTTTATCAGAAATCTCTCTATGACTTTTGCTTTTTCCCAATTGGCAAAGTGCAAAAATTGAGTGTCGATGCTTTTTAAAACCCGATAAACCCCGCTCTTCTACAAGGGACGTGGGTAAATTACCTGTCCGCCTTCAGGCAGAGGCAATTACAATTTTCAATTGACATCTGAATAATAATATTTATAATATTATATGGAATATAAAATTGCAAAATTAGATAAGATGGCAATTGTTGTATCTATTGCTGCTACTGTATTTTTAATTGGGCTTTCAATATTCTTTATTATCAAAGTGCCTTTTGGCTGGGCTTTTGCAATTTTCATGATGCTTGTTATTATAATATCATATTTATTAAGTCCAAAAAACTATTCTTTTGAAGGCGCTGATCTGATAATCGAAAAGGTAATAGGCAAAAAGATAATTATCCCGTTGAATGAAATTGAAGGATATATTCGGATACCCGATTTTACGAAACTAAAGGTAGTACGCACCTTTGGTAATGGCGGATTATTCGGGTATTATGGTATGTTTTCTACTGCTGAATACGGAAGCGTTAATTGCCAGTTAACAAATTCAAAGAATATCTTTATTATCAAATCCAAAAAAGGCAATTTTGCCCTGTCCCCACTTGAGCCTGATAAATTTGAAGAACATCTTAAAGCAATAGCTTCTGGCATGACCGGTGAGATAGAAATCATCAAACCGATTCCACAAGAAGAAATGGAACGTGCAAATCCTCTAATATTAATCATCCCCATCTGTATTTTTATCCTTACCATAATTATCATTCTACTAAACTATGCGCAATTACCTGAGCGTATTGCAATTCATTTTGATTTTCGCGGTAATCCAGATGGATGGGGACCAAAGACTTCATACCTTATATCGGGCATAGTTCCTTCCTCTATATTGCTTGCACTCAATATTATAATATTCTTTTTTGCTCGAAGAGCATGTTCCAATCCAGGTATACCGAACTTTCTCGTTATTATTATGTCTTTTATACAATTTTTTATTGCATATATATCATTTGATACTTATTGGTTTAATAAATACAATACCCATTTAATTCCCCTTCCCTATAGTATAGCAGTATTTGTAATTATTATAGTGCTCTTATTATTGTTCTATTACCGAAAAATCGTAAATAAGAAAACCTTGTAGGATATTCATTCTTATCGTGCAATGAATTGCACCGCTACATAAAAAAACGTATTATCAGTCTTGAATCTTTTTATTTATATCCTTGATTATTAAATACGCTTCTTTCTCTTTTTCAAGCACCTTTGTAAGTATTTCTATTTGTGTATCTCTCATTTCATCTGTCCAATCATCTCTTTTTTCTATTTGAAACGGATATGGAGCAATCTTTTCTGCGCTGGTCATCAATTTATTTTCTGTCTTATATATTGAAGCTAATTTGATTATATCGTCTTCAGCTTGAGGAAACTGGATAGCAAATGATTTTAAATACTTGGCTCCAAACATCCGGTCATCAGCAAGGCGCTCATATATCCAGGCATTTGTGAGCATTACGTCATTGAATTTTTCATCATCAAGGGACTCAAATTTTTCTTCTTGTATTTTTTTAATCCAGTATTCGATTGCCGCAATTCCTGAATAGTATGCCTTATACTTTTCTGTTTCATACAGTTCCTGGGCAATTTTAAGTGAATTTTTGAAATTCTTGGCATCATCGATTTCGCCTTTCCCTTCAGAAATAATACTAATTGACCAGGGAAATTTCTCTGCAATATCATAGCCTTCCCTTCGATCAAAATAGGTTCGGACAATCAATTCTTCACCATTTTTTTGATAACCAACAATCAAACCCCATTCAGGTATTTCAATAAGGTCAATAGCAATTACCGGTATCTTTTTGTCAATCGCCTCCATGATTTTTTGTTGTGTCTTTTCTTTATTTTTGGCTTCTTTATCAAAAATTGATTTTTGGTTTAGGTTTATACTCTTCACTGCAACTGTACCACAATCAAATCCAACAGTCGCATCGGGCGCACTTGGACACCAGTCTTCATAAAATTGGATTCTAAATACAGCACCACTCGTGCCCATTAAATATGTATAATCCTTTTGAATCCCAAAATATTCTGCAATTCTTGTGAGTGCGGCTATAAAAGAATTTGATTCTCCGGTATCCCAGTCAAGACGACCAATCTCTTCAACTATTACTGCATCCTTTTCAAATTCAATATCAGGTAATAGCTCTTTCAAATAGATACCAATAATTCCTTTTGGTATTGTGAAACTTGTTATATTTTCATCCCGCTTAATGACGACCTCAAGACTATCGGTTTCAACCTCGTCCTTCAACATACCCAGTTTTTTAATACAGTGAACTTCTTTACCGTTATAACTGACTATTACATCACCTGGTTTCATACCAGCAATTTCTGCAGAACTACCCGGGATAATACTGATTATAACAAGACTTTGATCTTCCTCGCATCCCTTTTCATCGAGTGCAATAAGAAAAGAAAAGGTGATTATGACCAAAGTCAGAATTTTAATAAAAATATCCTTTTTATTTTTCAACATAAACATCTCCCCCATAGATTTATTGTTATCAATTTTGTAGACATTTGTAATGATGGGTTCTTAGACTAATTTTTTATTTAAAAATCTCTTTTCCTTTACCGACAATTTTATTCAGCTGTTCCTTAAAATAATCAGTGTTTTCTACAATATGTTTGGGTATCTGCTGAATATAATACTCCCATGACCTTCTAATCTCTGCTCCCAAAAGTTGAGCAATTGTTCCTTTTATAAGACCTTCTTCCACTTTATCTTGATTATACAACACCAGATCCGAGGCAAGTGCCTTTGCGAGCCGTCTTGCCCTCTCATTCCATTTCTTATCGTCCTCGCTCATCTCTGGAGCTGGACCAGGTTCAGGTTCTGGTATTGTTTCAACTGAAGGTTCAGGTTCCTGTGGCGGAGCTTGTGCTGGTGGACCCGGTGCCTCGGTTGGAGCTTCTGGTACAGGAGCCGGCTCTGACGGTACTTCTGGCTGGGATGGCGGAGCTTGTGAAACAGGCTCAGGTACTCGTTGCACAGGTTCTTTTTCGGGTTCAATAGGTTGCGGCACAGGTTCTTCTCTTTTGATAAAAATAATATGCTGACATTTTTGGCATCTTACTTTTACACCGGCTGGAGGAATTTTGTTTTCATCAATATTGTATTTTGCATGACAATTACTGCATTCTACAATCATTTTCTATCTCCTTGTAAATATTCTGGCATTGTGATCTAAGTATATCTACAGTACTATTATTTTCGATAATAAATTTCGCCTGCCTGGACATTTCAGCCTCACTCTTCTGAGATTCTAAGATCTGCCTGAAAAGTAGCTTATTAATCCCTCTTTTCATTACCCGTCCTTCTTTTACTTTATTATCAGATACAACAAGAATTGGGTAATCGACCACTTGCCTGAGCTCTGACCAATCAAAGATTAGTGCTGCATCAATAACGACCACTTTTGATTTAATCTCTTCTATCTTCTTTAAAATTTTTTCTACTAAAAGAGGATGCGATAATTTATTCAAATAATCGAGATTTTCCGAATTCGAAAAAACAATGCTGCGGAGTTTCTCTTTATCAATTATATCTCGATCCATGATAATCGAACCAAATCGCTCCCTTAATTCATCTGCAATATCAGGTAAAACTTCCCAGCCAATCTCATCAGCAGAAATATAATGGGCTCCAAGTTCTTCAAAAATCTTGCTGACGAGTGTCTTGCCTGATCCAATATTTCCACCTACCCCTATTATTACCTTATCCCCATGGTGCATTCTTTTTAATCTGGAAATCGCTTAAAACATAATGTTGCATTATGTCCACCAAAACCAAGAGAATTTGAAATCGCACAATCAATTATTACCTTTCGTGGACCGCCAGCGACAAAGTCTAAACCATTACACTCAGGAAGAGGATTTTCAAGATTGAGCGAGGTATGAACAATCCCATCACGCATTGATAGCAAAACAACTACTGCCTCAATTGCGCCGGCTGCACCAAGTGTATGACCTATCATTGATTTTGTCGCATTTAAAACCGGTTTCTTTGTATTATCACCAAACAGTTTTTTGATTGCCACTGCTTCGAATTTATCATTCAGTTCAGTAGATGTACCATGAGTATTTACATAATTAATCTCATCTTTCCTGCATCCAGCTTCTTTAATCGCCCGCTCCATAGACCTACGTGCGCCTTCACCTTCAGGTGCCGGAGCAGTTATATGATAACCATCACCAGTAGCGCCAAAACCAACTATCTCAGCATAAATTTTCGCTCCTCTTTTCTTGGCAAACTCCAGGTTCTCAAGAATTAATGTTGCCGCACCTTCAGCCATAATAAAACCATCACGGTCTACATCAAAGGGCCTTGATGCCTTCTGGGGTTCATTATTTCGACGCGAAAGGGCACGCATATTACTAAAACCTGCAAGTGCAAATGGCGTCACGGGCGCCTCTGAACCCCCGGTAACTACAACATTGTCGTCGCCATATTTTATTGCCCGAAACGCATCACCAATCGCATGGGCAGCAGAAGCACAGGCTGATATTATAGTATAATTTGGTCCTTTTAAACCCCAGTGGATTGCAATATATCCTGAAGTCATATCAGGAATCATCATAGGGATTAAAAAAGGTGAAACACGTGCTGGTCCCTTCTCAACAAATTTGGTGTGCTCTCGCTCCCAGGTATGTAAACCACCGATACCAGAACCAAGGATCACTCCAATCTGGGTTTTGTCGTACTGATCAAAATCTATCTGGGCATCTTCTACTGCCTCAGATGTTGCCCAAAGACATAAGTGGACACAACGATCAAGTCTTTTAATTATCTTGGGGTCAAATTTTTGTTCGGGTTCAAAATCCTTTACCTCACCGGCAATCTTGACAGTGTGATTGGAAGTATCAAAAGCTCTTATAGTATCAATACCACTTTTTCCTTTGAGGAAATTATCCCAAGTCGTTTTAATATCATTACCCACAGGCGTAATGGCGCCAATTCCTGTTACAACTACCCTATTCATTATGTCTTTGTTTTATCTTCAAGGTATGCTACGGCCTTACCAACATTATCCAGTTTTTGTGCTTCTTCTTCAGAAATCTGAAGATTGAATTTCTCTTCAAATGCCATAATAAGCTCAACAGTATCTAAAGAATCGGCTCCAAGGTCTTCAATAAACTTTGCTTC
>JAGMEL010000167.1 GCA_023128195.1 Caldifarciminota bacterium
AATAATGCCATTTTTTTCTCTCCTTTCTTTTACACGAATAAACCCGAATAAGACACTAATGAACACGAATGTTGAAAATTCGCGATGATTCGTGGCAATTCGTGGTTGTTCACATTACCATGCCACCGTCTAAACAAACAACCTGACCTGTAATATATGATGCCCGGTCAGATGATAAAAATAAAGCAAGATTAGCAACATCCTCGGGCAACCCAAATCTTCTTAATGGAATCAATTTAAGATAGTTCTGCTTGATTTCAGCAGGAATATTCCCGGTCATTCTGGTCTCAATAAATCCTGGGGCAATCGCATTTACAGTGATGTTGCGTCCTGCAAGCTCTTTAGCGCACGATTTTGTAAAACCAATAATTCCTGCCTTACTTGCTGCATAATTTGCCTGACCCGGGTTACCGATCAAGCCAATCACTGAAGCAATATTAACAATTCTACCATAGCGCTGTTTAATCATGTACCTCATGATTGTTTTAGTAACCAGAAAAGTACCCGTGAGATTGATTCCGATTACACTCTCCCAATCCTGTTTGGTCATTCTCAAAAGCAATCTGTCATTTGTTATACCCGCATTATTTATCAGAATATCAATCCTCGAAAATTCATTAATAACAGTCTCTACTGTTTTCTTCACCTCTCCCTCATCACTTATATCCATCTTGTAGAAATGAATATTTCCACCGATTTGTTGAGCAGTCTTTGTTCCGGTTTCAGCATCCACATCACATATAATGACCCGTGTTCCTTCCTGAATAAACTTTTTGGCTATGCCAGCACCAATACCGCTTGCTCCACCCGTGATAAAGGTAACCTTAGATTCCAAAACCATATTAAATTTTACTCAATTTTAGATTAATGTCAAGATACAAAACAGATACCTACCCCCGTTTTTTTTAGAAAACAAGTGTACTTATATTAATCGGTGTGTTGTTATCCTGGTTTTTTCAATCAACCCTGTTGATATTCCTGCCACCTCTTTTCCAGATTCGGATCAGCTATTGTCTCCATTATATAATTACAATATTCCCTGCCTGTTGCACCAGTGGACCGGCCTGTCATTACTAATTTTTTCTCATGCTGTCCGCAGATATCCAGAGTCATCTCAAGTTTTTTACCTAAGTCTTTATACCCGAGATGGTTAAGAAGCATTGAACCAGCCCTGATTACACTGCTGGGATCAGCATATTGTGCTCTACCTTCTTTTACCATACGCGGTGCACTACCATGAATAGCCTCAAACATTGCATACTGTTTGCCAATATTGGCACTCCCTGCAGTACCTACACCGCCCTGGAATTCTGCTGCCTCATCAGTAAGAATATCACCATACAGATTAGGTAGAACCAAAACCTTAAATTGGGTTCTTCTTTTAATATCAACTAGCTTTGCCGTCATAATATCAATAAACCAATCATCAGCATTTATCCCGGGGTATTCCTTTGCTATCTCATAAAAGGTTTTGAGAAAGAGTCCATCCGTAGTTTTTATAACATTTGCCTTGGTCACGGCTGTTACCCTGTCGATATTATTCTTTTTTGCATAATCAAATGCAAGTCTAATAATCCTCTCGCTTCCTGGCTTAGTAGTCACCTTAAAATCCATTGTCAGGTCATCAGTTATCTCAACACCAAAAGGACCAAGGGCATAAGCACCTTCTGTATTCTCTCGAAAGAACATCCAGTCTATACCCTGTGACGGCACGCGCACCGGCCTCACATTAGCGAATAAATCAAGCTCTTTCCTTACTGCAACATTAGCGCTTTCAATATTTGGCCAGGGATCGCCTTTTTTCGGTGTTGTAGTCGGCCCCTTTAATGTCACATGACATTTTTTGATTTCTTCTAATACATCATCAGGAACTGGTTTCATAACCTCAGAACGTTTTTCAATAGTGAGTCCTTCAATAACACGAAATTCAATCTTTCCCTTTTGTACCTCATCTTTAAGAAGATGCTCAAGCACACGCCCTGCCTCTGCAGTAATCTGAGGCCCAATGCCATCACCGCCGATCGTGCCGATGATTATTGGCTTCACTTTAGCATAATCTATCCAATCCTTTTCAGCTTTTATGCGCTCAATTTTTTTTAACTGAGCCTCAATAAGTTTACCAAAATGTTCTTTTGCTTTTTCAACCTCGTTCATCTAATTACCTCCTTTGTTTTACACTAATATGCACTAATATTTTAACACTAATTAACACTAATATGCACGAATAAGTGAACACAAATGTATGTCAGTTAAAGGACAACACGGCGATATTCCAATGGGGAATGTCTGAAATTAGCGATTATCCCTAACTTTAATCCACTACTATCTAAGTATCGTAAAACTTGTCTCACGACATCATTAACAATAGTAGGAACTGTTTTGACTTCTAAAATAATCTTGTTTTCTATAACAAAATCAATATAGAATTTACCCAATTCTGCACTTTCAAATTCAACCGATACTTTCGCCTCACGCTGATATGCTAAACCAGCAGATTTTAATTTAATCTCTATTGCTTGCTGATAGTGTTTCTCTTGATACTTAGCACCAAGTTTATTATGTACTTCGAAAAGTATACCCATTATTTTATAACTCAATTCAGGATAAATTAAATCAGCATACTTTTTCGTGTCTATTCGTGTTTTGTCATTATTCGTGTTCATTCGTGATTCGCCATCATTCGTGTCTATTCGTGTTTTGTCATCATTCGTGTTCATTCGTGTTAACTAATCCAGCTTAAAATCTCCGTGTTTTTGAATATGGGCTAATAGACCACCATCATTCAAAATATTGAGCATTGCCTTTGGAAGAAAATGCGCCTCAAGTTCAATGTTTTTAGTCTTATTTCTTATTATACCTGTAGAGAGATTAACCTCAAGCTCATCACCTTGATCAATCTTGTCGGTATCACATTCTACAAGAGGTAAGCCCACGTTGATTGCATTACGAAAGAAAATACGGGCAAATGACTTTGCCAGAACAGCAGAGATACCAGCAATTTTTATAATGGTTGGCGCATGCTCACGTGAACTACCAAGACCAAAATTGTTACCTGCCACAATAAAATCGCCCTTTGCCATATTCGATGCGAACTGTGTATCAGCATCCTCAAGCACATGTTTGGCAAGTTCAGGCAGATTTGAACG
>JAGMEL010000168.1 GCA_023128195.1 Caldifarciminota bacterium
CCAGTGGTCGTTTGACGGGAACTGGATTGTGTATTGTAAGGATGATGCAACAACCTACCCCCAGATTTACAAAGTCCCATCAACAGGTGGAGCAGAGACACCTCGGAG
Source organism: Caldifarciminota bacterium (assembly GCA_023128195.1). Taxonomy (GTDB): domain Bacteria; phylum Hydrothermota; class Tepidihabitantia; order SM23-42; family SM23-42; genus SOIY01. Next base: position 109 of record JAGMEL010000168.1, read on the forward strand.
GGATTTGGGGTGGAGGGATTTGGGGTCAAATCTAAACATTGTACATATTTGCAGGGCATAACCTTTTCTAAGAAATGGTGAAACGGAGAAGGGGAAAAAGGGAGAAAAAGCGTAGAGCGGTTTCTAATTAAAAAAACCAGCCGAGACTTTAAATTTTGTCGAATGTAATGACCTGCCACCTTTTACCCAGGCTTTTATCCAATCATCTTGATTCTCTTTAGTATAAACAACACGGTGCCAGCCCTCATCCACAACGAACGTAACTCGAATATTGCCGGGTAACATTGTTGCAGCATCTACTGGATTGTTGAATAGAGGATTTTCTAATTGTTGAAGTGCGATTGACTTTGTTATTTTCTGGTAACCGCTGTAATATGCAGGGAAAAATTTAGCAATTGCAATGCTGTATAAAATTAATAGAAGTATACATATTCGCTTCATCCAAGCCTCCTACTTTATTTTTAATAAATCTGTAAAAAGAAATTACCTAAATCGTCAAAGCCCCAGTACAAAATTGTTTTATCTAATGCTGCGCCACGACGACCGGAAACACGAGTTTGCGTAATAAAAGGTAATGTTCGATCTTTATTTATCTCACTTACCTTTTCACTTACCTTTACTAACTTACCAAGACCTTTACCCTTCTGAATAATTTTCCCGTTTAAATCGTATTTCACTAAATATAGATTTTTTTTCCAATAAATACCTATACCAATGGTACTGTCAGGATAAAGCCCTAAACCTATCTGAGGTACACATACCTCTTTAGCTAATCGCTCTACGATAGTATCTATCTGCACCTTGGCAAAACATATTTCGTCAAGATTATTTTTGATTGAAATCGACCCTTTACAAACCCTGAAAACTCATTATAATTATCCATAGTATTCAAGATTATATTATCCAAAAGGAAAGGAGGTGATGGCCAGAGCGATAATCCATTGAGCCAGGTCTTTTGGGGATAGGGACGTGGTTCTGAATGATGCATATTCCCTAACTCGTTAGGAGGAAAGATGAAGAAAATATTCGGTTTGATGTTATGCTTGGCCATTGTATCGATGGTCTTTGCAACAATCCACTATGCAGATAAGGCGGAAAGACCAAAAGAATTGAAAGAAGCCGTACCAGCACCCTATGTCGAAGGCATCCTGCGCAGTACGGGCGGGCCTGATGATTTCGGTTACACGTGGATTGATTCTGATGAGCCCGGCGGTCCAACATTCAACTGGATTGAGATTTCCGGAACCGGTACACCCACCAATTTGAGTGATGACGGAGAGTATTGGGGCATTCCGTTTTCCTTTACGTTCTATGGTGTTACGTACGATACCATAGGAATCAGCGCTAACGGCGCCCTCATTCTCTTCGACGATGACCTGGGGTACAACAATCAGCCTCTTCCGTACTACAGCACTACTTATAGTCACATACAGCTCATTTGTCTATTTTGGGACGACATGAATCCTGCCTCTTCATCTTCAGATAATATCTATTTTGAAGTAATCGGCAATCAATTGGTTATTGAGTGGCACGACGTCGTTCAATTTGGTCAAACCACGCCCATGACCTTTGAGGTCATTCTCGACGGGAACACAGGTGACATTCTGTTCCAGTATCAAGACGTTTATGATTCAGGAAGCAGCGCAACCGTTGGTATTCAAGGCGACACAACCGTATCCCCAGCCTGGTACCTGCAATATTCCTACAATACCGCATCTTTACATGATAGCCTTGCGATTAAATTCAGCGTACCTCCGGGTTTTCTGTTTGTGTATGATGATGACGGCGGTACATCACTGCCAATGTGGCAGACTTCATTCACCAACCTCGGCTATGATCCTGCTATATGGGTAGTAGAAGACAGTGGCGGCGTTGCTCCAGATGCAGTTGCCATGTCAGACTACGATCTTGTAGCCTGGACTACCGGAGGAGACTATTCCGGCACACTCACGGATACCGATACTACCGAGATCGGCACCTATCTCAATAGTGGTGGTAAAATGTGGCTGTCTAGCCAGGATGCACTCTATGATATTGGCCCCGCGAGTTGGATGCATGTGGGTTCTCATTCTAATGATGTAGGTTGCGACACTGCCACCGGTATCGGCCCAGTTATGACCGGTACTTCATTCGAAACAATGGGCGGTGTTTTCTCTGATTATTCTGACATATGCGACCCAGATGGCATTTCATGGACGGAGATGCAGAATGAGACACCGGATAACAACACCATTGCCATGGATGTAACGGGTGGTATTCCATACTACCTCTTCTTCAACACCTTTGGCTGGGAAAACATTACCTTAGAAGCCGATCGCGACACCATGATGCAAAGGGTTGTTACGTGGCTGCTTACCTCGTCCCACGATGTCGGAGTGACGTCAATCAACGCACCGCCACCCACAATGTTTCCTAACACAACAATTGACCCGAGTGCAACATATGAAAACTTTGGCAGCACGGCCGAGACCTTCGATGTCTATTTTATGATTGATTCTTCAGGTACTATTATCTACAACGAGACCGCAAACATAACCCTCGATCCCGGCGATGACACCACCATGACCTTTACTTCTTGGACAACTGGCCCAGGTGATGGCATTGTTTACAATATCACTACTTATACTGCCCTGCCCTATGACGAAAATCCAAGCAATGATACGCTGGTAACACAGACCATCACAAGCATGATCGGCGCTTGGACTCAGTGTGCAAACATGCCCACTCCTGAACTTGCCAATGCGACTGCTTATGATCCAGTAAACGACCATGTATATTCGTTTGGTGGCAGCATGGCTGGTGGTGCGGGCGACTACCAAGACTTTACATATCAGTATGATCCTGTAGGCAATATCTGGAACACAATGGCAAACATGCCCAATGCATGCGACTGGATTGATGCTTCCTATATCAATGGCAAATTCTACGTCATCGGAGGTTACAATGGTTCTGCAAACAACTGGAACATGATCTACGACATCGCTGGCAACGTCTGGTCAACTGGCGCTACTATTACCCAACCCCGTCACTCTCATCAACAAGTGGTCTATAATGATTCATTGATATACGTCTTGGGTGGCCGTGATGCCAGCGGAACCGCGCACAGCACTGTTTTCATCTACAATACCTATACAGACACCTGGACAACTGGAACTTCAATGCCTACAACATGTCACAAAGGTGGCGCGGCGATTATTGATAACACGATTTACCTGGTCGGTGGATGGAATAATGCGGGGACTGCTCTCAGCAATCTCTATTATGGTGTGATTGATCCGGCAAACTGCGAAAACATCACCTGGAGCACGGGATCCGCATTGCCCTATGCAAACGCCGCTGCGGGTGTAATACAAGGGGAGCGTTCTGGCAACTGGTATATCTACATGGTTGGTGGGTTTGTGAATGGTAGTACAGTGACTGATGAAACATGGGAATACATTGTCGCAAGCGACCTCTGGAACCAACTGCCAGATTATACACCCTTCACGATTGGCCGCAACAACTATGCGGTTTTCCGCGATGGCTTTAACGAACTCTATGTTTGTGGTGGTGATATCGCTGGCGGCTGGTCTGGTTCTGACCAGGCATGGAAACTTCCTTGGCAGACGGGCGTTGCCGAAGAACCGGGCAAATCTTATGAATCGGTCGCCTTTGGCTTTGCTCCAATGGCCAACCCAACAAGGAATCATGCAGTGATCTCTTACACGATCACAAAACGAGGTATGGTATCCTTGAAAGTTTATGATCGGACGGGTAGGCTGGTCGAGACATTGGTCAACGATGTCCGGAGGACAGGGACGCAGACTGTTACCTGGGATGCCGCCAATGTGCCAAATGGTGTTTACTTCCTCAGACTCGAGTCGGAAAACAACGTCGGTACACACAAGTTGATTCTTGTAAAATAATCATCCGCGCATCAAGTTTAACCCGCCCCCACACCTATGATTAGGTGTGGGGGCGTTTAGCTGATGTGGGAACATCCTATTGAAATTGTCAATAGTTTTCATGCTGCCACTGGGATTGTTTTTTTATTGTCTATCATAGTTTCTGCTTGTTTTAGAATTCGATATAGAAGATTAGATAAATGTCGGGATAAACATTTTAATGCATGGTTGTGATTTTTTCCTTCTGTCCGTTTCTTGTATGTCTTGACACGGAGCGAATTGTGTAT
>JAGMEL010000169.1 GCA_023128195.1 Caldifarciminota bacterium
TCCGCACCAACTCATGATTCGTCAATCAACCGATTATGGCAATACATGGAGTTTTATGAAAGCATCCCATGGCGGCAGCATACCATTAATTGATTCAATGGATATTGTTGTAGACTATGTTGATCCTAACTACATCTATGTCGGATTCTGTCATTGGAATAGATATGAGAAATCACCCGACGGAAGCACTATTTGGGTCAGTGATGACGGTGGTAAAAATATACTATATACACATGATAGTGGCACAGATGTAATCTATGCAATGGCTGGTGATCCCGAAAATACAAGCCAAGTTTATGTATCCTTTCTTTTTCCTGATGGAGATTTCGATAGGGTAATCAAAACTATTAATAAGGGTGGTACTTTCTTTTTTAGTGGCACAAACTTACCTAACCAAGTTACTGATATCCTTGTGGATCCAAAAAATACAGACAATTTATATGTTGGTTCATGTTCTGGGTATAAAGGTGTCTGGAAATCAGCAAATCAAGGAGGCAGTTGGTACCAAGTTGGACTAAATATCATTAGTGTATATGCATTGGCTGTTGATTATGATTATGACTTTATCTACGCAGGATGCGATGAATCAAATGGTATTTATAAAACGACTGATGGTGGTAACATATGGATTCAAATGAATGACGGTCTTGATTATAAATACATAAGGGACCTTGAAATTGATCCTGAAGAACCAACAATTATTTATACTATTTGTAGAGAAAATAATGGTGCAATCCATAACTTCGTTTACTGTTCTGTTGATAGAGGAGGTAAATGGTTCAATTTAAGCGAAGGACTAACAGTCCAACAACTCCACAAACTTAGGATTGATTCACATCCTAATCAGCCTAAAACGGTTTATCTTGGCACTGAACATGGCATTTATACTTATACCCCAGAGTTTAACAAATCCCTGGTGAGTAGTTCAAACGAGGCAACATTTAAAAATAATGGTCGCAAAATATGCCGTATCATAGGATCGGATGAGCTGTGGGTGACCTATGAGTCTGGCGGAGTAGTATATGCTGTTCGCTCGACCGACGCTGTCTGGTCAAAAAAGATGGAATTGGGTCAGGGTTATAATCCCTGTATAAGTGTGAATCCTACCATGGTGGCTGATCATAAACCCGGGGTAGTCTGGCGGGCACAAGGTGACCGAGATACACTTTACTTTGCAAGGTATATTTCGGATAATAATTGGACTTCACCAATTGTCATTGTAACTTCACAACCGGGTGTTAATTTTGGACCACCCTCGTTTGTTATCGGGACTGATAATATTGGGCGGCTGGTCTATACAGCGGCTGAACATCCATATCGAGTCTATTACACTCAATTTGACATATATGATCCAGTTGTCAGTGATCCTGAGCTGGTTGGTACAGGCGAAAATCCAAGCATTGAATTTATGCCTGGTATAGTTAATCCGCACATTCATGTGGTCTGGGAAAATAACTCAACAGTTTTGTATCGTTCAAGGACAATAGGTGGAACATGGAGTGATCAAGAAACTGTTTTTACTAATAGCAATCATCCTTGTCTTGAGATTGATGGTACTAATGTCTATGTGGTATGTGAAGCGTTTAGTGATATTTACTATCGCTATGCGGTTTATAGTGGTGGCAACCATTACTGGACACGCTATCAAAAAATATCGCACTCTGATGTTCCTTCAACCTATCCTGTATTAACTGGTGGTAATACCTGTGCCTGGGTTGAAGAAATACCGGGCAATTTCGAGATTTATTTTTCTTATTATGATCCTGAAATCGGATGGGTAGAACCAATAAATATAAGTAATACTGATGAATGTTCGAACTATCCACATATTACACATAAACAGACAATTGAGCGAACCATTGTATATTTCACCTGGACAGAAAGCAATTCAGCACCTTATGACATAAAATTTCAAACCTACTCTTTTGGATTGGGTGAAGGTGGAAGTGAAGCGCTTCCATTTTATGTTGCTAATGGTGGAGAAGAAGAGGCATCACCATTTAATCTTCGTCGTGAAGGTTATCATCAATACGGCACTGAGCCTTATAAGCAGATTGACTATGACCAGGAATATCTTGAATACCAATTTGAGGGTTTGAACCCAGAAAGGGAATATGCCGGTGCTGTTTATCTTTATCAACATGGTTATGCTAACTTACCTATTCTGGCTAAGGTTGACAATTATCAGATTGGTGCGATTACACTGCCTTCAGATACATTAATTATTCTCAAGCATATGGTGCCGACAATGCTTTATGAGGATAGTATAATAAATATCAAGATTTTTGGCAACAATGCGGTGAGTGCGATATTAGTCCTTTATGAATATGAAGTGGATTCTGCAGGTGGTGGTCCACAGAGTTCTCAATCAATGCTAACACAAACTGGTCATTTGACATTGAGTGTTTATCCGAATCCAGTTAAAAAATTCATTGGAATCGAATATAATTTACCTGCGAAGACTGATATTAAATTATCAATCTTTGACGTGGCAGGCAGATTGATAAAAAATATTGTTAGTGAAAATCAGGAATCAGGTATTTTTCATAAGTCTTTTGATATAACCAATCTATCGCAGGGCGTATATTTTATCAGGTTAAATACCCGTGATAAATCGCTCGTAGAAAAGGTGATTTTTTTGAAGTAAACAAAATGTTCAAGGGAAATTCTTTGCTTTGAGAATTTCCCTGTTTAAAACGTGCAACCGAAGGGCGATTCATCCTGAAGGGATGACACCACTTGTGGTGTCATTGACCGCATCCCTTCCTTTAATCAAAAGAGCGGGACGGTCAATCCAGGAATGTAAATGCACTTGAATATCTTGCCTCTTGATAATTCTTATAACAAAATCATCCTTTTAAAGCGGATCAGAATACACGCTGCGCTGAAAAGTTCATTCTACAATGGTAGTGGTTTGATTTATCAGGCAACTGCATACTCTGGTATCTGACGGATTAAGCAATAAGATTAATATGGTCAAACAAACAATTTCTTGAATTTCACGGGGCGAGCCTAAAGGCTCTACTCCAACAAAAATTGGAGTTTTTCGACAGTTTCCTCTGTGAAGGGCGGGGTGAATTGGGCGACTACATTATTTGGTACGACAGTTCCATAAGATGGAAATTCTGTTATTCTATTTATTGTTTTTTTTGAAAAAGGGATGTCGGCGCATCCAGTGACATTCCTTGACTTTTGAAGATTATTGGATATAATAAATTTGGGAGTTTGGGTACTAAAATACCAGAATCCCATTATCAAACATAGTTTTAACAAACAGTGTTTTTTAGTTTAAAATACACAAAAATTGAAGGTTTTATCCTTAATTTAGAAAGGAGGAATAAATGCCCGAAGTCAAGATTTTAGAAGAAGTTTGCAAGGGATGCGGATTCTGCTGTGATAATGTGTGCCCGGTAGATATTCTCGTCCTTTCGCCTGACCGGATCAATTCGAGTGGTTATCATCCAGCTATAGTTACTGATATGGAAAAATGTACTGGTTGCGGGTATTGCTTCAAAATATGTCCAGAACCGGCAATCGAAATTTATAAATAAGGGGGCGACATGGCAGAAAAAAAATTGATGTATGGAAATCACGCTATTGTTGAAGGCGTTATTGCTGCAGGTTGTCGATTCTTTGCTGGTTATCCAATCACTCCACAGAACGAGATTCCCGAACTCATGTCAATTAGAATGAATGAAATAGGCGGGGTTTTTGTACAGACTGGAAGTGAAGTTGCTGCGATAAATATGCTCTTTGGCGCAGCAGCTGCCGGTAAAAGAGCAATGACATCCTCATCTTCACCGGGTATAAGTTTAATGCAAGAGGGAATATCCTATATTGCAGGTGCTGATATACCAGTATTAGTAGTGAATGTGGTGCGAGGTGGTCCAGGTCTTGGTAATATTGCGCCGGCGCAATCTGACTATTATCAGGCAACACGAGGCGGCGGACACGGTGATTATTTTACCATAACCCTGGCGCCTAATTCAGCCCAGGAGCTGTTTGAATTTCCCAGACTCGCTTTTGAACTGGCAGAAAAGTATCGAAATCCAGCGCTCATTCTTGCTGATGGGTTATTAGGACAGATGATGGAACCAGTTGAATTGTCCGATGAATTGGTTGATCCGAATAGCCTGGCAGAGAACGAATGGGCACTTTCAGGATGTAAAGGTAGAGAAAGAAGGATTGTTCGTTCGTATGACTTAAGACCAGGAAAGCTTGAGGAATGGAATCTACGCCGTATTGAAAAATACGAGAAGATTAAGAAGAATGAGCAGAGATTTGAAGCTACAGATTGTGATGATGCTGATTTAGTGATCGTTGCCTATGGTACCTGTGCAAGAGTATCCGATGCTGCAAAAAAATTGGCGAGGGATAAAGGATTTAAAGTGGGACTTTTAAGACCAATAACCCTCTGGCCATTTCCTACGGATGTGTTTGCTGATATGTCAAAAAGAATTGAGAATTTCTTAGTTGTTGAAATGAGTTGCGGACAGATGATTGATGATGTAAAGCTAGCTACTGAACACCGGTCAAAAATTCATTTCCACGGACGACCAGGTGGTGGTGTACCAACCCCTTCAGAGGTTTACAAGGAAATTGAGAAAGTACTTGGAGGTGCGCAATGAAAAAGATTTTTGGTAGACCCGCTGGATTGACTGAAACACTCCAGAGATATTGCCCTGGTTGCGGTCATGGTATTGTTCACCGAATTATTGGTGAACTTCTTGTGAAGTTGGATATTAGGGAAAGGACTATAGGTATTGCACCTGTCGGCTGTTCGGTCTTTGCTGATGAGTATTTTAACTGTGATATGATTCAACCCCCTCATGGACGCGGACCAGCAGTTGCAACCGGTTTGAAACGCACCAGACCAGAATGTATTGTTTTCAGTTATCAAGGTGATGGCGACCTTGCGGCAATGGGTACGTCAGAAATCATCCATGCGGCTGCCCGTAATGAGAACATTACTGTAATATTCATCAATAATGCAATATTTGGCATGACCGGCGGTCAGATGGCACCTACAACGCTTCCCGGTATGAAGTCTACAACCTCGGTTAAAGGACGTGATATTGAAAAGCAAGGCTATCCAATAAGAGTCTGTGAAATGCTCGCAAGTCTTGATGGACCTTATTATTTAGAGCGGTGTGCAGTTGATACGCCGAAGAACGTAATTCGAAGCGAGAAAGCCTTGAAAACAGCATTTATGAATCAGATTAATAATAAAGGATTTTCCCTGGTGGAGATATTGTCAATGTGTCCTACTGGCTGGGGACAAACACCAGTTCAGGCAAAGAAATGGCTTGGTGAGGCGATGGTGCAATATTACCCCTTAGGCGTATATCGAGACCGGTCAAAGGAGGAAAAATGACAAAGGAAATCATTGTATCAGGTTTTGGTGGACAGGGTGTTGTCAGTTCCGGTATTATCCTGGCCTACGCTGGATTGATCGAAGACAAACATGTTACATTTTTTCCTTCTTATGGTGCTGAGATGCGCGGAGGCACTGCAAACTGTTCGATTGTCGTTTCTAACGAACCGGTTGCATCGCCCATTGTGTCTAATCCCGATATTGTTATAATTATGAATGAACCTTCATTGACGCGGTTTGAACCAACAGTAAAGCCAAATGGATTGTTGCTCTATAACAAAACACTTATCAAATCCAAACCAGCACGAACTGATATTACAATAATTCCTGTTGATGCTAATATCATTGCTGAGGGATTAGGACAGAGCAGAATTGCTAATATGGTCATGCTTGGTGTTATGGCGAAAAAAACCGGATTGCTCAAATTGGAAACTTTAAAAGAAGCACAGCGTAAAAGATTTATAAAGGCAAATAAAGAACAGTTGACCTTGAATGATAAAGCGTTAGAAAAAGGATATGGACTATTATAACGCCCAAACCGCAGGATCGTTGCACTCGCAGGAAACGCAGTATCATCCGCCTTGCAGGCGGATTCGCAAAAAATTATTTTAAAATCTTTTGTCTCCTGCAAGCCGAAGGCGATACTGCGAACGAAGCGATACTGCAAACGAAGTGATACTGCGCTTACTGTATTGTAATTGTTATGCTTGATAATATATTACCTCTTGTAAAGAAACCCATACGGTATACGGGTGGCGAATACAATATTACAATAAAAAAAGAACCGGTAATACGGGTAGGTATTGTATTTCCTGATGTGTATGAAATTGGAATGTCAAATTTAGGTATAAAGGTTATATACCACATGTTTAATAAAGTTAAAGGTATTCAGTGTGAAAGAATATTTGCTCCATGGTCTGACTTTGGCGAAAAATTAGAAAATGCGGAAATTACACTTTATGGATTAGAGTCAAAAAAACCAATAAATGATTTTGACCTTCTCGGTTTTTCTCTACAGAGTGAATTGTGTTATACCACTGTGCTATACGTGTTGGAATTAGCACATATCCCTTTTAGAAGCTCGGCAAGAGATAACGATTATCCTATTCTTGTAGCGGGTGGTCCCGCAGTGCTAAACCCAACTCCTCTTTCTCCGGTCTTTGATGCATTTGTTATTGGTGATGGCGAAGAGGTCATACCGCATATTGCTCAGATTTTGAAAAACATATCGAGAAATAAAAAACACGAAAGGCTTACAGAAATTTCAAAATTGCAGGGTGTATGGGTTCCTCAAATTCATAAGTACGAACAGATCGTAAAAAAAAGTACAGTAGCAGAATTGAGTGAAGAAACACTGCCCTCACCACCGATATTGCCGATTTGTGGAATTACCCACGACCGACTAGCAGTAGAGATTATGAGAGGATGCACCTGGGGTTGCCGTTTTTGTCAGGCAGGTTATGTTAATCGTCCATTAAGAATTAGACCTGAACAGGATATAATAAAGGCTGTTGAAAAAGGAATAAGACAGACTGGTTGGGAAGAGATATCTTTGCTTTCGTTTACCATACTTGATTATCCTAATTTACTGAATTTGATCAGAAGGCTGAATGAGATATTAAAAAAGAAGATGATTAATATTTCACTTCCTGCGATGCGCGGTGAATTATTCAGTGAAGAGCTGGCTATACTCTTAAAGGAAATAAAGAAAACTGGTTTGACATTTGCACCAGAAACAGCGAGTGAACAATTGCGTTGTAGATTGAACAAAAAATTTTCGAACGAGAGACTTATTTCTTCAATTCATACTGCTTACAAATTCGGGTGGAAACAGGTTAAATTGTATTTTATGATCGGGTTGCCTTTTGAAAAAGATGATGACATAACGGAGATTGATACTTTAATCAGTCAGATCTTTGAGGCATATCCAAAGGGGCACATTAAACTATCTGTCAATCCATTCATTCCAAAACCGCATACACCATTTGAGACGGTTGAGTTTGCTCCAATAGAAGAATTAAATGAAAAAATTTCACGAATTCGAAGGATGAAGAGACGTCGGGTGGAAATTAAATATCAATCTCCCGAAGTTTCTTTTATTGAGGCATTTCTATCCAGAGCCGATGATAAGAGTTTTCCTGTAATCGAGGCAGTATATAAACAGGGGGGTAAATTTGAGGAATGGCGTGAGGGATTCGATTTCTCACGCTGGCAGGCGGCATTTGAGGCAACTGGTGTTGATCCGAAAGAGTATCTAAAACCCAAAGATAAATATCCCTGGGATTTTATTGATATTGGGGTTAAAAAAGATTTTCTCAAAAAAGAATTAATTCGCGCTCAGAAGGTTGTTACTACGGAGAATTGTTATTACAAAAGCTGTACTGATTGTGGTGCCTGTGATGGGGAAATGGACAAATACGACCAGGAGACAGAACAATATGTTAGCTATGGTCGATATCCAAAAAGGAAAATGCGTCCGATATCATATCGTGTTAAATACACTATAGGCGAACCCTTTAGATATGCTTCACATTTAGATATTACACGTACGATATATCGTGCCTTAAGAAGATCAGATCTACCAACTCAGTTTACGCAAGGATTTTCACCCATTCCCAAGGTATCATTCTGCCCGCCCAAGAGTGTTGGACAGATAGCAAAAGGTGATTTCTTTGATTTTTATCTTGATGCAGAATATTTTGGGAACATTTCGATAGAATTGAATACGCGTTTTCCTCCAGGAATTCGGATTCTCGAAGTACGTGCTATGCCTTTGAATACATCCTCGCTTTCAAGTTCAATAAATTTGATATATTACGAGGTTAATTTACCACAACATGACATCAAAAAATCTTTGGATTTCCTTGATAACAAGCCTATTTATATTAAAACAAAATCTGGGATGAAAAATGTTCTTGATGGATTAGAGTCAATTTCTCTTAATGATGATGTTTTAACCTGTGGTTTATACTTCGGTGGAAAGAAAATAAACGTTTATGAACTGCTTTCCTATATAACAGATCTTCAGGTAGAATCAGCTAAAATATACAAGATAACAAGAACAACTATGTTTGTTAAAAAAGAAGGAATATTATATTCTCCAATGGAGGTAAAGTGAGAAAGAAAGATATAGTTGCAAATGTTTCAAATATAGAAACAAGAATCGCGCTATTGGAAGATGGATTACTTCAGGAATATTATCTTGAGCGTCCAAAGCAGAGCAGTCTTGTTGGTCATATTTATAAGGCGAAAGTTTTAAACTTGATCTCCGGATTAAAGGCTGCCTTTGTCGATATCGGGATTGATAGGAACGGGTTTCTTCCTTTAACTGAGATCCCTTTTGAAGATTTTTCAGAGCTTTTTGAAAGTGATGTTGAATTAGAACATGAGTACCGAGTTGAAGAGATTAAACTTAAAAAGAATCAAGAGATTGTTGTTCAAGTAACTAAAGATTCCTATAGTGTAAAAGGCCCGCGCGTTACTTCTTTTATCTCAATTCCGGGGAGATATGTAGTTTTACTGATAAATGCAAAGAATATTGGTGTTTCGCGAAAAATCCGTCATCGGCGCGAACGAGAAGCGCT
>JAGMEL010000017.1 GCA_023128195.1 Caldifarciminota bacterium
GCTTCGCTCCTCGCAATGACACCATGTTTAGAGACGCTTTGCGCTTTGCCCTCTGCCCCTTTGCTGTCCACTATTGGTATCGAGGCAAATATTGGTAATCCGATTTTTTCTGATACAATATCAGGATCTTTTATTGTGTTATCGAGATACTCTGCAATAAATACTGCAGAGCCGCCTACAAGAGTACTTATAATGAGCGCAACGATCAAAGTCGCAAGGCGCCCTCTTGAATTAACAGGATTATGAGAAACTAATGGAGGATTTATTATTCTTAAATCTGATGTTACGCCTGCTTCCTGAACTCTTGTTTCTTCGAGTTTTTCAGCAAAAAACGTATAAAGTTTTTCAGCAGTTTCCTTATCTCTTTCAAGTCGTGCAAGCTGAATTTCGTCATCAGGAACGGTTTCAAGTTTTGCCTGAAGCATTCTTATCTGATTATCTATGCTCCCAATTTCTGTTCGCATTGTTGGTATTCTCTTGGCGATTTCAAGTTTCATCTGGTCTTTAAGACCTGAAAGTTTCGCCCTAATTTCAAGGACTTTTGGGTGTCCCTTAGAGTATTCCTTTAATCTCCCTTTTAATTCTGCCTCAACCTGAAGGAGTTGGGAATAGAAATTCTGTAAAACAGGGTCGGAAACCATGGCAGATGCAAAATTAGGCAGCTGGTCCATACTGCCTTTTTCACTTATAAGGTATGTATCAAGGTCTTTGAGTATTTTCTGTTCAATCTGTTTTTGACTTTTCTGTGATTCGAGCTGTGAAATCTGAGTAATCAGAGCATGAGTCGAAGCTTTGAGGTCAACGATCTTTTTTCTTTCTTTAAATTGTCGTATATCTTCTTCAACTTTAGTCAATTTTTCCTGATAAACAGTGAGTTGCGTATCAATAAATGTCTGGGATTGCACATATTGCAGGGATTTTTCTTTTTTGTCTTCCTCAATCATCTGTTGCGAAAGAACCTGTGCTATTCTCAAAGCGTCATCTGGATTGCCCCAGTGAACAGATATCCTTAAGATACCAATGTTTGTATCATAGACTCTGGGATTGGCAGTTACAAGTTTTTTAGATGCACCTTCTCCAGAAAAAGGAACTTCAGAAGAACCAACACCTTTATCAATCTTATCAGCTTCAAGGACTTTGATTGATATTGAATTTCTTAAAGCAAGTGCCATTTTATTTTTTGGATAAATAGTCAATTCATAGGTTTTCTTTCCAGAAAATCTCTTTAGAGGTGTTACTTTAAGTTTAAAAAGACCACAGTCAACAAATTTGTTTAATCTACCCTCTTTTAATTTATTCCCGTTCTGGTAAATCTGAAATCTGCCATCTCCAATTTGCAATCGCATTGGTCCGATTGTCTTTTCAAAATCAGTTAAAATTTTCGCTTCAACGTCAATATGATGATTTCCATTCTTTACATAAGCATAAAGACCAAGCGTATCAACAATCTTATCAGCAAGTTTTACACTCAAAAGACTCGAAATCACACGCTGGGTAACAGAACCTATTTGCATTGTAGGTTCTAAATAACTACCAACACCAGAAAGGAATCCTTCAGCAGAACTCTCTTGAGAAACGCCTATGTCAAATGCAGCACGATAAATGGGGTTATAAGGCTTTGTGAACTGAGATATAATAATACCTAAGAATATGGGAATCGCGATGTACATAAATATGTTCTTGCGGCGGAGGAATTTGTAGAGAAGGTCGCGGATGTCAATGGGCTTTTCGTCGTCGACAAAGCGATCGTGGTTATTTCGTAAGTCGTTGTTGTTCATGAAACCCTCCAGGTTTTAATCCCAAGGGGATTGGAAGGGATGCAGAGCATGGAAAGGAGCCCGCCATAAAACATGTCGGACTGGAAGGGAGCTGCGCTGGAACAGTTGGAATCCCAAGGGGATGGAAAGGAGCCTTTGGCTGGAAGTTAGCGCTTTGCGCTGGAATGACGTTTTGATTTTTTTTCATTTTCATAGTCATCTCGTGTTCTCCTTACATTATTCATCATTCTATTTAATAAATAATTAACTTCATCCATTTTCTTCTGGAATGAATGAAAAATATTTTTATTGATGTATTTATTTCCTAGAGTTTCTTCAAAGTGATTGCGCAATTCTAATAATGATGCGCGTGCACGTTCATAAAAAGTTAGCTTATCATTGAAATGAAATCGACCAAACCCCTCACTAATGTTGGTAGGAACACTGCCTCTCAAGGATCGAGACCTTCGGCGAGCGGAACGGCGCATTTGACT
>JAGMEL010000170.1 GCA_023128195.1 Caldifarciminota bacterium
CTCTTTGTGTTTCTGCATGGCAGTATAATGGTGCTTGATGTTAATAACCCAGCAAGCCCCCAGAAAGTTATTGAAATTGGCAATCCTGGCGTACCCGGGGGTGGCTGGATTGGTGGATTAACGGTTATAGATACGCTTCTTTATATTGCTATTGGATATCGTGGTCTTTGGATATACAATGTTGCCAATCCATATGC
Source organism: Caldifarciminota bacterium (assembly GCA_023128195.1). GTDB lineage: Bacteria > Hydrothermota > Tepidihabitantia > SM23-42 > SM23-42 > SOIY01. The sequence goes on from JAGMEL010000170.1 coordinate 198, forward strand.
ACCGGTTAGATTGGGCACCTGTGATACTGAAGATGCCTGCGGTGTGGCAGTTTCTGGGGATTATGCATATGTTGCTGATTATGATAGTGGTCTTGTAATCATCGATATTTCACAACCGTCAGCGCCGGTAATGGTGGGTTCTCTGTATCTGGGGCCGGCTGCAAGGGGCGTTGCAGTCTTAGATACATTTGCATATGTTGCGGCTCGAAAACTTCATATTGTAAATATCGCGAATCCTCTCTCTCCTTCATTAATCGGCACCTGGAATCCCCATGGTGACGAGGATGGTATGCAAGTTGCAGTGCAAGGAAATTTTGTTTATCTGGCAAATTTTTTTCTGGGTTTTTGGATTGTCGATGTGACGAATCCGCAGTCACCAGTATCAGCGGACAACATATCGTACGGACTGGCTCTGGATATTGCGGTTAATGGGAATTATGCCTATGGCGCAGCCGATGATGCAGGTCTTGTAATAATTAATATTACTGACCCAAACAATGCTTATATAGAAGGAACATTAGATACCCCTGCCGGTTTCCAGGGTGTTGATATTTCTGGTAACTATGTTTATATTGCTGATTTTCCGTTTTCAACAAAGATGATTGATGCCTCTGATCCAGCGAATCCTTTTGTAATTGGCGAATACCAGGACTTCGTAAGTTTTGCTGCAGATGTTGCTGTTTCAGGAAATTACGCCTATGTAGCACACCGTGCCGACGGTTTGAGAATTGTTGATGTATCTAACCCTTATTTTCCTGGTGAAGTGGGTTTTTGGGATACGCCTTATATGGCACGTGGAGTAGCAGTATTAGACAGTTATGCCTATGTGGCTGATGGTGAATCAGGACTGAGAATTATTGATATTACCAATCCTTTTTCACCTTACGAAGTCGGCTATTGTGATACCATAGGTTGGGTTGAGCATGTTACTGTTTCAGGCGATTACGCTTATCTGGCTTGTGGCAACTCAGGTTTTTTAAAAATTATTGATATCAGCAATCCTGCTATACCCTTATTAGTATCATCATTACTGGCTACTGGTGGAAGCAGAATAGTTAAGCACGGGAAATATGTCTATGCTGGCAGGTCAATAATAGATGTCTCAAATCCATATGCGCCTTTTGAAATAGGGAGATTTCCTGGGGTCAATGGTATTGCTGTTTCAGATAACTATCTTTATACAGCATATTACTCCTTTTGTGTTTTTGATGTTTCTGACCATAGCTCGCCAATTTTATTGAGTTCTCTGGATGAGATTTATGGTCCTGATATTGCCCTCCAGGATAATTATGCGTTTGTGGGCGGCAATGTTGATGTAATAGATATTACTGACCCATTTAATCCCGAGATGGTGGGATATTATTCTACTTATATCAATACAGGACCTTCTGGTTACTTAGAGGTATCTGATTACAACATCTACGTTACATGCGGAGACCGGGGTCTGCATATTTTTCGATTCACTGGTGCACCGGGTATAGAAGAGGTAAGAAGTAAGAGACAAGAAGCAAGATTACAAATTTATCCGAATCCGTTTTCAAAGCTGACAAAAATCAGCTTTGGCATAGGGCATAGTGCAAAGGGCATAGACCTAAAAATCTACGATGCTACAGGAAGAATGGTTAAACAATGGGACTATTCGGCTATAAGACTATCCAACCAAATCATCTGGGACGGAACTGATGATTATGGCAAGAAACTTCCCAGTGGTGTCTATTTTTGTCGTCTTGATATAGGGAAATATAACGAGACGCAAAAAATTCTTTTTCTTAAATAAAAAAGCAGGGGTATGATTACGCAAATAGTGTTAATAGTAATACTTTTAAATGCAAATCCTGACGCTGCACCTGATCCATATGTCATCAGGGATTCATATGATAAATCGCAAGTTTCTTCTATAACTGGTACCATTAATCAGTTTAAACCAAAAAAATTTAATAAAACCTATCTTCGTTCTGGAACCCTTTTCTGGGACTTTGAAGGTTCAAATGGAGGTTTCACATGTACGCCTATATGGGCTGCCTGGCAATGGGGTGCACCACCAGAGGCTTGTGCACATTCTGGCATAAACGCCTGGGGAACTTATGACAGGGATGGGCATTACGAAGATTATGCTGATTGGCGTTTGGAATCACCGTGGATTGTCTTGGATCCGGCAGGTGCATGTACACTTTCATTCTATCACTGGTATATAATTGAAGCCTTTTATGACGGAGGTAATTTAAAGGTATCGACTGATGCTGGCACAACCTGGTCAATCATCTACCCATTTGAACCTTCTGGTTATCCCTGTGATTCAGCCTCTTCTTGGAATTGGGGCATCCCTGGCGAACCCTGTTTTAGCGGTGATTCCTCAAGTATGGGATGGCATCAGGCAAAATTCTTATTAGATAATTATGCTGGCGAGGAAATAATGATCAGGTGGCACTTTGGATCAGATGGAGCGCTATATTATCCTGGTTGGTATATTGACGATGTCAGGATCACCAATGTTGACAGTGCTGGCGGCATCACATGTGATGCAGGACCAACAGGAATAATTCTCCCAGATATCAATATCTTACCAAATTTGACAATAAATCCGCAAGTTAGTTACCGCAATTTTGGCTGGGAAAGTGAAAGCATTGATGTCTACCTCAAGATTGATACGGCAGGTGTTATTATCTATAGTGAAAGTTTGAACATTGTTTTTGAGCCTTATGCTGAGACTACTGTTACCTTCAGCCCCTGGACTACTTGTAGTGGTGAAAACATTATCTGTGATGTTATTGCCTATACTGTGCTTGAAGGTGACCAGTATCCTTTAAATGATACCTTAACCCAGCAAACCACAGTTTCCTCCCATTTCTGGGAATTATTACCAGCGCCATTTCCTATACCAAGTTCTGGCCATTCCCTTGTGTCAAAAGACGATGGTACCTATATGGTTTTTGGTATTCATATTCCCGGGATATATCTGGATACCACTCTTATCTATGATATTGCAACAGATACCTGGATTGGCGGTCCTAAGAATCCCTATGGTCCTGCCTCTTATGGAACTGCTAATGTAACAAATGGAAAGTTTTACCGCATCGCCGGCACAAATGATTTCCCTGATCCTTTAAATAGAGTTGATATATATGATCCTGCATCTAATATCTGGTCATCAGGTGTGCCTTCTTTAGTTGGACTCATTGATCACATCAGCGGTGTTTATAATGATTCATTAATCTTCACATTTGGCAATGGTAATTGGGATTATCCACCAACCAATTATGTTTCCTTTTATAATGTATATACAAATTCCTGGACTACTGCAACCCCTTTTCCTGAACAAGGTAGAGGTGCATGTGCTGGAGGAATAATCGATTCCTTTGCAATAGTGGCGTGTGGGTTTATGGCTGATGGCACATTTTGCAAGGATTATATCATTGGTATTATAAACCCATCTAATCCTTCAAGTATTGCCTGGGGCTCTTGGGATACGATTCCTGGTATGGTAGATGGCAGGTACCGGGTGCCCTGTGGTGTTGATAAATGGAATAAAGAACTGTGGCTTGTTAGTGGAAAGATTTCTGGTGGTGAAACTGATGAAACATGGTCATTCAATCCACATACTATGACCTGGACAAACTGGAATAAACCAAAACCGCATCCAATGAGTAATGTTACGCCAATTGTTATTACATATACAATATATGGCAACACAGGTATTTTTGTTCCGAGTGGGTATCATGCAAATTCCTATATTTCAGAACACGAATTCTTTCATACTTGCCCACTTGGTATTGAGGAATGGCAAAAAGTAAAAGAGCCTGTCAATTTCGGATTTCTTGCTAATCTACCTAACCCATCAAAATCTTATACTCCAATATCATATATAACCACAAAATCTGGCAGGGTTTCACTTAAGATATATGATGGAACAGGTAGATTGATTAGAACTCTTGTTGAGCGGCAAGTAGAACCACCTGGTGAAAAAACTGTTTACTGGAATGGTAAAGATAATAATCTTCGCAAAGTCGCCAGTGGTATTTATTTTTTAAGGCTTGTAGCAGAAAATAATATTGATACTTATAAATTAATCTTAATACATTGATTTGAAAACTCTTTTCATCCCGGATATGAGTTTCCAATTGTAAAAATATCTTCAAGAACGAAAAACATATTATTGATTAAACCAAATAGATGATTATAATCAATAATATGATAATCTGTTTTATTCTCTGTCTATTCCAGTGGCAGCAGCGCGTGTCATATAAGATAGAGGCAAACCTTAATACTGAGGAGCATTCTTTAAAGGCAGTAGAATATTTAACATATTACAATAAATCACCGTATAGACTGGAAACCCTGTATATTCATCTCTATGCAAATGCCTATAAGGATAAGAACACTGTTTATGCACAGGAATCAAAGAAACTGCGTGATTATTATTTTATCGATGCAAAAGACTCAGAGCGCGGATATATTAATATTGAGAATATTTATCATAATAATGATCCACTGCAATTTGAAATAAATGAAACAATAATGACGATTCCCTTGAATCAACGACTCGAATCAGGCGATTCAATAACCTTGAAAATTGAATCCTATTTAAAGATTCCCAAACAATTTTCCCGGCTCGGGTTTCAACCTGGCCATTATGAAATGGTTCAATGGTATCCCAAAATTTGTGTATTTGATGAAGACGGCTGGCACCTTGATACATATCATGCGATTGGTGAATTTTATGGAGAATTTGCATGTTTTGATGTGGAGATAAATCTACCTGGTGACTATGTAGTTGCTGCCACAGGAGAAAGGGTTGATTCTCTAGATAAGGAGTTTCTGGATTCTTTAATAGTTAATAAGAAAAAGATTGATGTGGGTGAAAGAAAAACCGTGCGATTCCTTGCTGAGAATGTCCACGATTTTGCCTGGGTTTGTGACCCAGACTTTTTTGTCAAAAAATATGGGAATGATAGCATCGACATTTTTGTCTTCTATTTAAAACAGAATGAAAAGAGTTGGAAAAACGCTGGTGTTTATGCAGTAGATGCAGTTAAGAGATATAATGAATGGTATGGTAAGTATCCTTATAAAAATTTGAGCATTGTTAATGGATATAACCCGTCCGGGGATGGAATGGAGTATCCTACCCTCGTGATTATCCGCCCTAATGAACACTGGTTTACGAGATTTTTTGAAATGGTTATAATCCATGAAATTGGACATCAATGGTTTTATGGTGTTTTAGGTTCTAATGAACTAGAAGAAACCTGGCTTGATGAAGGCTTTACGACCTATACTGAAATACGATATTTTGAAGATAAGTATGGGAAAGAAAATTCTTTAATTAAATCACCTCTGGTTCCACAATTATCAAGCAGATATTACCATAAATTTACTCATTATATAACGCAGACAAATTGTCTTGAAAAACCTGTTCTCACTCCGGCTTATGAATTTATTGATATGCCAATCGCTTTTATGAACAGTTCATACTCTAAACCCGCACTTTTTTTATTCAATCTTGAAGGAATTTTAGGTAAAGAAAAATTTGACAAAATTTTAAAAAGATATTTTCAGGAATATAAATTTAAGCACCCAAAGACTAAAGATTTTATAAGAATTTGCGAAGAAGAGAGTGGACAGGATTTAAAACCGATTTTCAATGGATTTCTAAATTCTACAGAGTTTTGTGATTGGCGAGTTAAAGAAATCAAAAAAAACAAAGTTCAGATTGAAAATACGGGCAAAATATTTATGCCTGTGGACGTTCTTATTGAAGGTGATTCGGGAACCCAAATTGTTAGAATAGATGGTGGAGCGAAATTTGAGACGATAATTACACCCGAGTATAATAGAATTAAAAAAGTTATTATTGATCCTTATGGATATTCTCTTGAGCCAAATCATTGGAATAACTACTACCCCAGAAAGATTGAAATTAAGCCGATTTTAAGCCTGCCATCATTCGATTCCTATCAGATCTTATTTTTACCTTATCTATGGCATGCTCCATATGATGGCTTTACAACAGGATTATACCTGTTCGGTTCTGAATTCGTTGACTTTGATTTTGTTAAAGGCAGACATCAGTGGACAGCAGGCTGTATCTATGGTTTCAGAAGCAAAAACTTGTATCCAGCATTTAGTTATCAAACTCCGATAATCTTTAAGAAGGGCAGAAGATCACGGATTGCATTCGCGGGCTCCAATTCAAATGGTGAAGACAAATTGAGGGTTAGCTTTATCAATAATTTTGACACTCCTTTTTCTCTAACTCCACAGATTGAGCTAAAGCACACCTTTGCTTATTATAATTTGAAATCTTATGCTCCTGTTGATACTATTGACTGGAATTTAGGTCGGCATATTGTTTTTGCTAACAATTTTAATTTTAAATATTTAGATTGGGAAATAAACGCAGGGTTATCCCTGTCAAACAAAATTATTGGCAGTGAGAGGAATTATGTAAGAACTACTTTCGAGATCGAAAAGCAGGTCGAAACATTCATTCCTTTTAATATCCGTTTTTTTGCCGGCAGGGTCTTTGGGAATGTACCGATTCAGGAAAAACTTTTTTTAAGTGGTGCTTTACGAATCAGTATGCTGGCTGACATAATCTTTGGCCAGGCAGGATACTGGTCCCCGCAAGAGCATATTCATATTCCTGGGGATGGCAATATGCGTGGTTATCAAGCACTACATATCAAATCCAACCAGATGTATTGTATTAATCTTGAGTTTCCTAATGAATCACCAATAAGAATTTTTACTGATTTTGGTTATTATGATGACTATGCCTTTGATATTGGCGCACGTCTTGTTATTGGTCCTCTGTCCTTTAATATTCCTTTTTTTATATTGAGTGACGAGGACTGGAAATTACGCTGGTCAATCGGATTTTAAATTTCATTTAAAATT